>JAUUYO010000245.1 GCA_030590405.1 Kangiellaceae bacterium | reverse complement strand
AATAGAGCGTGCCGCCATCAAAATTTGAGCTTCATCTACCAGTGCAGCCACCTACTCGAATATTGAATTCAGTGCAGAAACGTGGAAACCGAAAATTAGATCATGCCCCGACTTATTGAGAAGTTACCCATTTGCTGAAAGGTATGCTCACTGACTTGCTCCGGCGGATCGAGTAATAATTGTAAATCAGCGTTGGAATTTTCGATCAATGTTTTGGCTGCTATCCCTTTGGACAAGGCAAAATCACGCAGGTAAACCAGATAATCAGGTGAAATAAAGCGGGACCCTTTGACGATTCTGTTTGGTGGCATCAAGTAAGACCTCTAATGACCAGTAATTTGCAACCTTAACACCTGTCCCCTGTGTACACAATAGCGCATAGTTTATATCTCAAACGCGGCTATTCAAGGCAGAATTGATGGTGAACAGATGAACAACAATTTGCAGCAATCAGTGATTGCTATCACCGGAGCTGGTTCAGGAATTGGCCAGTGCCTGGCGTTAGAATGTGCCAAAAAGGGGGCGCATGTCGCTATTTGTGATATTAACTTTGAGGCAGTGCAACTGACAGCAGATAAACTCCAGGCACGCTATCCACATTGTCAGGTCAATGTTCAACAATTAGATGTTGCCGATCGGGCGGCGGTGATTAAATGGGCTGAGACGGTGGGTTCACATTTTGGTGAAATCAACGTGATCATCAATAACGCCGGAGTGGCGCTTTCGGCAAGCGTCGAGAATATGCAAATTGATGATTTCGAATGGTTAATGAAGATTAATTTTTGGGGGGTAGTATATGGCTGTCAGGCTTTCTTGCCTTATCTCAAAAAATCCTCCTGGGGGCATGTTGTTAATGTTTCCAGCCTGTTTGGTTTGATCAGTATGCCGAATAATTCGGCCTATAACGCCGCCAAATTTGCGGTGAGAGGTTTCACCGAGAGTTTGCGTATTGAGCTGATGATGAGCGATAAACGCATTGGAGTCAGTTGTGTGCATCCTGGCGGAATAAAAACCAATATCGTCAATTTTAGCCGTGAAGGTGGCGAATTAATTGGCTCTGCTGCACGTATGTCGACGGTTGAACGTAAACAAAACTTTAATGAAAAAATGGCAAAAACCACTCCAGAGCAAGCCGCTAAAATAATCGTCAATGGAATTATTAAAAAAAGACCCCGAATATTGGTTGGCTCTGACGCTAAAATGCTGGATATTTTACAGCGTTTTTTACCGGTCAAGTATCAAAATGTAGTGGCGAGAATTTTCCGTTAGATCGTGATTCTAACGTGTGGTTCTGGAAGAGTTAATCAATTGCGAGTGGAACGATTAGAAATGGATAAAGAATTTATTGATATCATTATTATCGGTGCCGGACTGTCGGGTATTGGCTCGGCTTATTATTTACAACGCGATTGTCCGAATAAATCGCTGGCCATTTTAGAAGGGCGTGATGCGATCGGTGGTACCTGGGATCTATTTAAATATCCGGGCATACGTTCCGATAGCGATATGTTTACTTACGGTTATGAATTTAAGCCCTGGCTAGAAAAAGATTCACTGGCATCGGCGGATAAAATATTAAACTATCTCCACGAAACCATCGAAGAAAATAACCTCAAATCAAAAATTCGTTTAGGCCATCAAGTCAAAAAATTGGATTGGTCGAGCGAAAAAGCGATGTGGGAATTGCAGGTCAGAGTCAAAGGTGAAAGTAAAATTATCCAAAGCCATTTTGTGCTAACTTGCAACGGTTATTACAATTATAAGCAAGGTTATCAACCAGCGTTTAAAAACAAACAGTGCTTTAAAGGTGATTTTATTCATCCACAACACTGGCCGGAAAATTTCGACTATTCTAACAAAAAACTGGTCGTGATCGGCAGTGGTGCAACTGCCGTGACGCTGATCCCCAATCTGGTCGACAAAGCAAAACATGTCACTATGCTGCAACGCTCGCCGACTTATATTTTTTCGATGCCGATGCAAGATCCGCTGCTTAAATTAATGCACCGATTTCTACCTAAGAGCTGGGTGTCACGTTTTGCCCGGGCGCGTAATTTATTGTTGAGTAAGTTTTACTACAATTTTATGACCCGCTATCCAGAGCGAGGTAAAAAACTGATCCGCAAAAAACTGGATCAACTGCTGTCGCCAAAAATTGACCGTAAACATTTTACTCCCAGTTACAACCCTTGGGAGCAGCGACTTTGTTTAGTGCCCGATGGCGATCTGTTTCAGGCGCTTAACGACGGAAAAGCGTCGATAAAAACGGATCAAATTGATGAGTTTACTGAAACCGGGATCCGCCTGGCATCTGGTGAACAGTTAGACGCCGATGTGGTGATTAGTGCTACCGGACTCAATGTCGAAATCATGTCTGGCATTCAATTAAGTGTGGATGGCGAGCCGATAGATTTTGCCGATCGAATGTTTTACCGCGGGGTGTTGTTAGAAGGATTACCTAACTTCGGTTTTGTGTTTGGATACACTAACGCCTCCTGGACATTAAAAGTCGAATTAGTCAGTCAGTATGTCGCTCGAATAATTAATTTTATGGATAAGAATAATAAAACAATTTGTATACCAGAGGACAGGCAGAATGTAAAAAGAGAGTTGTTTTTAAATCTCTCTTCCAGTTATATAAAAAGAGCGCAACAGCAAATACCCAAGCAAGGTGCCAGCCAACCCTGGCGGCTGGATCAAAATTACCGCAAGGACAAAGCGCGTTTACGTGGAGTGAAAATCGATGACGGGGTACTGCAATTTTCCAGAGCGAGCGACAGCAAGGAGCAATCGATTTGTGAGAAAAGTAGCCAGTCAATCGAAGCCAATTGACTGCTTTTTGTTTGCCCAGATCAACAGTAAATTATCTTTGTTGTTATTTTTTACTTTCGCGCATCACACCTTCTTGCGCGGTACTGGCGACTAAACGTCCCTTACGATCAAAAAACTTACCCAATACAAAACCCCGTTGATTAGTCGCGGTGGGACTTTCAATCTGGTAAAGCAACCAGTCGTCAAATCTAAAATCACGATGAAACCACATGCTGTGGTCGATGGTGGCCATTTGAAAATTTTTGGTAAAAAAGGAAATGCCATGGGGTTGTCCTGCGACTGGCAAAAATGCCATGTCGGACGCATAAGCAAGCATGTATTTATGCACCCGAGAATCACCGGGCAGCGTTCCGCGGGTTTTCATCCAGACGTGACGAATGGGATCGGTAGCTTCCGGTTTGAGCGGACTAAAAGATTCTACCGGGCGAATTTCAATCGGACTTTTTTGTTCAAATCTTTCCGGGATCGGCATGCTGGATTCCAGCGCCAGCTTTTTGATCCTGTCGCGAGTAGATGCCAAGTTTTCTGGCCCTTCCACTTTTGGCATAGTTGCCTGATGTTCTAAACCAGCCGCTTCCACATGAAAAGAGGCGGTCATAAAAAAAATCGGTTTACCGTATTGAATGGCTTTGACCCGGCGGGTCGAAATACTGCGACCGTCTCTTAAGATTTCCACATCATAAATAATTGGTTTAGAAGCATCCCCAGGCCGTAAAAAATAGGAATGCAGTGAATGCACCGGACGAAGATCTTTTAAGGTATCTTTGGTGGCTGATAATGCCTGACCGATCACTTGCCCACCAAACACTTGGGGTAAACCTAAATTTTGGCTGTTACCTCGGTAAAGACCCTGGTCAAGTTTTTCCAGGCTTAAAAGAGCGAGTAAATCTTCGAGTAAGTTATTTTCCATTTTGTTACCTATTTTCGGTATTGAGCAAATAAACTAAACTCCCAGGGCCGGATTGCGCCGACTAAACTGCAACCTAACCTTTCATCAAAAGGCAAAGTGGCATCCTGTTTGGCAAGTTCATTAAATTCATTGATCAGCTTTTCAATTTTTTTATGTAAAATTAAAATACTGGAGCGGGATAACATCGCCCCGGAAAACTGCATACTTTCTTCTTCTTTAGTAAAGTTGGATTGAAAAAATTCTTTGCGGATCTGTTGGTTAAATAAACGCTCAATCGCGCCGTTTTTTTCGCCAGCGGAAATTTCGGGACGTCAGTAGTTTCACCCGATTACCGGGCAAAAGATCGATAAATTTAATCCGGTCCAAATGCGCCAGTAGTTGAACGCCCTCCAGCTCTTCAACTTGATAATACGCGGCGATTGAATCAAAATCAAAATCGTTTAACAGCATATATGCAACAAACAGCAGTTTCGGCTGTTTAACAAATTCGGCTTCTTGCTCTTCAGTCAGTTCTTTGATTTCCTCGTGCTGTTTTTCCGCGAGGCGAGTGAGGTCGCAAATTTCCATATTCAGCAAACGGCAAACGGTGTCGAGGCGTTGCAAGGAGATATTTTCTTCCGAGAAGATGCGTTTTACGCTGGCTTCACTCAGCTCCAGCGCTCTTGCGACATCGACATAAGTGAGATTGTTTTCTTTTAAACAGGTTTTCAGCGCTTTAATAATTAAGCTGGTCTGGGCCATAACAAAAAGATTTCCTTTGTGAGTGACAGCTTCAGAATAATCCAAAAATTGTTGAAGTGCTAGATAAATAACATACAGATAATCATTATAAAGCAAGCTTTCTCCTTTGCGAAGGAAGGGTTGAAGGGGGTTTGGTAGAGCATGGCGAGTATTTTTTTACATCTTCGAGCCGAGTGAATAAAGTAAAACAATCTCAGTTATCGGGGGTAGTTACCTCATAGCTGCATAAAATCCCCAATCTCATTATAGAAAAACCTAAAATCAAAGAAGCCTTGGCTGTATAATGGTT
>JAUUYO010000119.1 GCA_030590405.1 Kangiellaceae bacterium | reverse complement strand
GTCTGCAAGGTACGTACTACGGCATTTACAGGTAGGCCGAGAACTGCTGTTCAAACAATGATAAATAGGCTCTGGTAGTTTAAAACCCTGACCAGCGAATTCCTGCCGATGCCATACTCCGCTCATAGGCAAATACAAGATTAGTATTATCAAAATTGGAATGCTCTAGTTCGATATACACGGCAAAATTTGAATCAAACAGCGTCGCGACAATCCATTCATAACCAATCATTAACGATATGCCATCTTTTTCTTTAGCATCTTCTTCTAATGGATCTTCAGTTTGATCTAGCTGGTTGATAAATGAAAATCTAGAGTATTTTATTCGACTTTTAAAAAAATGATAATCGCCTAACCGGTATTTACCGGCAATCGACAAATAACCGCTATTGGCGTCAAAATAACCGGAACCGTTATCACTCCGATCTTGATAGTTATAGGCGTACTTCCAGCGAATATCTTTGCTGGGCCGGTAGATATATCCGATATTAACCGTATGATAATCATAAATTAAATTACTATCTAAAATATCAACTCCAATATCGAGCCCGTCAAGATCTTTGGTACGTTTATCGAGATATTCACGTTGTCTAAACGCCGCATTGAGGTAAAACTTACCAACCTCTGAGGCTTTATATTCCATCCCCAGAAAATACTCCTGATGGGCATAATCCAAATTGCTTAATCCAGCTATTTCAAATTCCTCGTAGCTTTTGTCTCTTTGTTTATATGCCAGGTCAAATTTGAGGTATCTATAGGGTTTATAAGATAGTTCAGCTAAATAATTAGTCTGCTCGGAATCGTATCGATCAGCGATAGATTGCCCGCCAAAAGTTGCCACTAATCCAGTGTTTTTACTAACATAGGTTTGATCTTTAGAGCGGTAGTTTGCCGCAATTTTATATTTAAACTTACGTTTGAAAATCTTAAAGTCTGATTTTAGCGCAATACTGGCAGAACCATTAAACTCATCAGCTCTGGCGTCGTCAAAATATACCGATTTATTCGCTTTGGTGCTGATATAAATGGTCTTAAAAAAATTGGTGCGTAGCTTAAACTCTCCAGCAGCAAAATTTTGCTCGGTTGGAGTCAAGGCACTGGATAGCTGATGTGGGTTGGTATCCACCCCATACATTAAGGTGGTATTTATGCCTTTATCATCAGACGCGATGGCGGTTAGCGGGCACAAAATAAGCGCGGCAGTGACCAAGCTTCGATTATAAACCATGCTATGAATCTTAACCATACTGCGAATATTAACCATATAAGGAGAGAACCTGTAATATCATCATAAAATGTCCGTTTAAGTCTATTATTTAATTGCGTCTTTTAATGATTGCTGTAAATCAAATGCTGGCTTGTAGTCTGGCGCAAATTTAAGGACTAATTCTAACTGTTCTTCACAGGTTTGAAATTGACCGGTTTCACAAAACGTGCGTGCATATAACAGTCTGCTACGTTTGGACGCAGGTTTTCTCTGTAAATAAGCCTTTAATAACTGCTGGCTCTGGGTAAAATCATTATTCTCAAAATAAATGACTGACAGTTGGTACTGAGCATCACCATAATTGGCCTGTTGCTCCAATAGGTTAGTAAAACCTTCTATCGCCTCGGAACGCTTACCCAATTTGTGATTATAACTGGCCAAATGATAAATAGCTCGCAAATAACTTGGATATCGATCGACCAGTTGCTCTAGTTCTCTAAGGGCATCATCTTGCTCACCGAGCAACCAAATGAGATCAGCTTTGCGCAGTAACAGACGTCTGTTACTGCGGAGCGCCAGTGCCTTTTTAACTAATTGGATAGATTCTTGATAATTGCCTGCCAGTTGTTCGGCTTTTGATGCCTGGTTTAATAAATCGGGGTTATCGGCTATTTTAGCGATGATTTCACGATATAATAAAATCGATTGCTCATTCTGGTTCGCGGCACTCAAAGCTTCAGCTAATAAGTATTTAGCTTGATGATAAAACAGTGACTCTGAATGGATTTTGTTTATGTAGAGTTTAGCAGTCTTAATTTTATTGAGCGCTATATAGGAGCGTGCTAACAAATAATAGTCAAAATCATTATAGCGGTTTTTCTTCAAATTACTTCTCAATAGAGCAACCGCCTCCGGATAGTTTTCTGACAGATACTTCTGGATCGCATCACTTTGCCGTTTTTCAAAGGGCTTTTGAATATTTTTTTTCGCCAGGTTAAGTTGTTTTCTCGCGTTAATGGGTTTTCCTGCTTGTAAATAACTAAAAGACAGCTTTAGCCGGATAGAAATATTCTCACGATTGATGGCCTTTGCCCTTTTTAACTGCTCGATTGATCTTTTAAAATCCAGACGACTATTTAAATAGTCAGCATATTCAACTCTGATCTTAGAATTGTTTTTATCGAGACTAATCGATTTTTGATAACTGTCCAATGCTAATTGATGGTCCTCTAATGTTCTTGCCGTCTTCGCCAGGTTGCTCCAGCTTGATGGGTAAGCTGGACGATACTCGATCGATTTTTGATAAGCGGCTAAGGCCTGTTGATATTTTTTTTGTTGATATAGTGCATCAGCTAAGCCTGAAAAATTTTTGGCTTTCTTGTTACCTGCGGTATTCTCAACTCCACGAGTAAAAACCTGTTCAGCCTTTACAAAATATTTTCCATCTAAATACAACAACCCCAAATTGATATTCGCTGCCTGATGTGATATTTGAATTGAAAGCAAGTGTTCGTAACTAATGATCGCTGCAGAATTATGCCCTAACTTTGCCAACGAATAAGCTTTAGTAAAAACTAACTGCTGTGATTCCTGTTGCTGTTGAGTCAAACTAACAATAATCGCCAATGATTTATCATAGTGCTTTTTACGACGCAATTTTTTTGCCACAATAGCTTTAGCAACCAGTTGTTCTTCGACTGACAGCTGACTAATCTGCTTAAAATCAATTGTGAGATCAGAGCTTTCGATTATTGCATCATACAATGCATCTACTGCTAACTGTGTTTCTGGATTGATTTCAAAAGTCTGCTTGGTGACTTCTTCCTCGTTACTTTCTTTGACCTCCGGTAACAAACTAATCGCAACAAGATTGCTATAAGTCAATTCCAACTGTTTCTCAAACATTGCTCCGGCGATGACTACCAATATAAAAAACAAGGTAATGGGTAGTGCGTTGGCTAGCTTTACCTTATGTTCTAAATCTTGCCTGGCTATGGCATTTTTTTTAGGTTCAGCGTCCTTTTTTAATTCAGTACTATTGCGAAAGTTCATAATAAAAACCTCGCTCTTGTATATTTTGGATCTCAATCCCCGGCCTACCATTCACTTCTAACACCAGAGGCCCCCGTTGGCTATCCAGGCAAATATCAACACCAATATAGCCAAGCGGAATGGCTTTCTGACAAGATTGAGATATTGAAATGATTTTCTCCCAGAATGGAATTTCAAAACCAATTAAGTTTTGTAAACTATCAGGATGTTTAACAATGTTTTTTTTATTACTTTTTGCGGTTTGGGTGATGCCAGTTTTAATATCAATCCCTATTCCGATTGCACCTTGATGAAGATTAGCTTTCCCTGATGATTTTTTTGTTGGCATACGCAACATCGCGCTAATCACTTTTCCTTTAGATAAAACTACTCGAATATCACAAAGACCAAAAGGTGACATTATTTGTAAACTTGAGGATTGTTGGATCAAAGGCTCAAAATAAGCCACATCTTCATCGCCACTTTGAGAATAGCTTCCAGCGAGTATTTCATGGCAATGTCTTTTGATATCCTGCAACGTAAACTCTTTATTTGATGTCCCGTAAAAAACACCGTCGCAATAACGGGTTATGATCTCAATTCCATTTCCTTGTGAACCTTGATTCGGTTTAAGCGCGAAACCATCGGCGCGTAATATTGCAGGCGTAATTTTGTCTATTTCGATCAGTTTGTTGACATAACAAATAGTTTCAGGAACAGGGATATTAAACTCTTTTAATCGTGCTTTACTACCGAGTTTATCAGCGGCCAAATCGAGCAACCCTTTATCGTTTAATTGATAAATAAAGTCTTTATTGCGACTGTTAATGCCTATTACTGGATAATCAGCATTGGTTAAAATATCTCTAAAACGAAACATTTCACTAATCCTTATTCCAGTCCATTTACCAATATAAATTTGTCCAGCTAGAACCAACAGAAAGCTCTCCGGATAATAAGAAAAAAGCCCTTGCAACATAAAAGATGCAAGCAACCAATAACAGCCGGTGATCGATATCATAGTTCCAACGATCCGGTTGAGCAATTCCTGCCAGTCGCCCTCTTCCGTGATTCGATGAATTTTTTCAGCGATAAAACTGATAATAATCACCGGAAAAAGTGATAACATGCCAAACTCAAGCCGATTACTCGCCCCGACAAATAATAACCCCAGCACAAATATAATAGTGTTGATTGTGATAATAGCCGCCAGCCTAGGAACCTTCAGTAGTTTAAGTTTATCCAGAAAATGGTAAGCAATAAAACTGGTTAATAATATAAATGCAAAACCGCCTACCCCTTTTGCATATCCAATAAATACACAGGCAGCCGAAATCAACATGGGTAAAAAGATCCCAAAGGTTTTTATGCCGACTAGATTTCTTAAGAAGGTAATTAACAAAGTGCATATCGGAAACAATAAAAATAATCCAATGGTTTTTGGGTCAAGCCCCATGGAAAGTAGTAGCCCGGTTATATCAATATTATTTTCAGATCCAATCTCCTGATGGTTATATACCGCCGGAGCCACTAAATTTTGTTGTGAGGAAAACTGATAATCAAAATTAATATCGACCGTATGCCTGAACAGGTTTTCATCACCTCGATAGAGTTCCAGATAGTTCGCAGGAAGCTGGCCAAAATTACCGTTAGTCGGACCAAAAGGTATCCACTGATTTTGTGCATATATTTCTAACCACTGATGAGAGGTTTTTTTATCGATCCCATTGAGAATAACGCCCCCCACCAGGCGAGCGGGAATATTATTAAGCCTTGCCAGAGCGATAAATAAACGGCTTTTTCCGTTACAACTGGCTGTTTTTAATCTCAAAGTAGTCACAGCGTCGGTCACCCCTTTAAAGGGGGCAGGTTTGATTTGCTGATAAGTATGCTGATAAATAGCACTTAAAACAGCCAGTAAATTATTTTTATCCTTTGGCGCTATTAACTTCCAAAGTATTTTAATTTCGGGGTGACTGACTTGTATGGCATCCGTCTCGGCCAGATAAGATGACAATTCACTGGGGTATTGAGCGGGAATGGTTAACTCAGGGCTAATCTGATATTTAATTGCCTGTAATGACAACAGATAACGAAAGGCCAGTTGTTGGCTCGCGCTATAACCACTCCAGTTAGCTTTTTTACCGCTGAGATCATTGGTGACCAAATAATCCAAACCGTTGTTGATAATTTGCTCACTTAAAATACTCTGACGTTCGTTTTCTTCAGGGATATAGGTTCGTATGCTGATATCAGAGTCATTGCTCTGATAGCTCATTGTCAGGTTAAAAGTATAAACTTTTGTGGGTATTAATTTAGAGGTGAATTCTTGCAGAGATTCAAAATGAAAAATAAAAAGGAACGCAAAAGCCATCACTAATAATTTATCAATATGTTTAGCGAATAACTTCAAAAGTATTTTTGCCTCAGAGTTAAACTGGGAAAATACCCAGCTTAACATTATCCAATTCGGGGGCAAGCCGCGAGATTTACGCTATGCGACTAAATATTATAGATTATCGATCACTGCTGTGATCGCATCTAAACAAGAAGTCCCCAGGTTTTGACATCGCTCCGGCGACCAGCCTTGCTCTTTGTGCGGCGTTTTGACGGTATCCTTAAAAGGCATTTCAAGTGTCATGGACAAACAATTAAATTCCTCAGCTATATAATTAGTACAAACGGTCATATTGGCTTCATTAGGTGCATCAACGGGATAACCTACATCAGTTTGAAAATCAGGATTAACTAACTTTAACCTGTCAGTAAAAGTTGATTGTAGATTTGCAAGTCGTTCACTCCAGCTTTTGATACCTTCTGCACCTGCAATAAAATTATAAGGTAAACCTTCATCGCCATGCACATCCAGACAAAAATCAACGCCTGTTTGTTTCATCATTTGTCTGACCAAGTAAACTTCAGGGCTTCGCTGCATACTAGGTTCGAGCCATTCTCGATTAAGATTTGCGCCAACCGCATTGGTTCGTAAATGCCCTCTTCGGCTGCCATCGGGATTCATGTTTGGCGTAACATAAAATACTGCCTTGCTGAGCAACGCTTGTGCGATTGCATCACTGTCATCTAATAATCGAGATAAAAATCCCTCGGCCCACCAGGAAGCTTGCGTTTCACCGGGATGCTGTCGACCATGGATCCAGATTTTTTTCTTGCCTGCGGCAGGCTCACCAATAATCAATTGATCGATATCCTGACCGTCCAGACTCTGCCCCAAAACATTCAAGTTCACCAAGGGATGCTCCAACAGAGCAGCAATAAAATCGGCGTGTCTTTCCATTGTGTAAGGCGCAAAATAAGCATAATATATGGCGTGCTGCTCTGGCTGATGTTTTATAGTAACCACACCGTCTGTATAATCTGTCGGCACTCGAAACCAGAAATTTCTATCGTAAGACGCGACCGCCTGATAATCATCCCAACCATCGGTATAAGCTGCATCTGCGGCGTTAATAATTTTAAACTGGCAATCATGGCCTAATACGCCAGTAGCGCGAAAATAGAACCACTGATAAAAATCGCTTTGATGATCTTTGATGATTTCCAATTGAATGTCATCCACCTTGTGACAATCAACACAACGGATATTACCACCATCAAATTCACTATTTATATTAATACCGGCCATTACTATTCCCCTTGTAAAGTATAAACGCCGCCATCGGCTGTTTGTTTGTACTCAAAACTATAAATATTCAAAACTAAATCAGCGAGTAAATGCTCAATCATCAGTCGTCCGTCCCGCCAAGGTCTATCTTCAGTCGCTTCATCCCATTTAAGCACATCGGCATAAGAATCTGGCGAAAATTCCAGAGCGACCGGATTTTCTTCCGGTGCAAAAAATTGACCACAAACCTTAGCCAGATCATCAAATTCGTTCACATGCACGCAATTATGCTTAATATCAGCGCTGCAGCGTGGAACCAATCCGGTTATTTTAGCCTCATCCCATTGATCGCTGGATAAAACTCTAAAAATCGAATTCATTAATTTAAGCCTGCTCTTGAAAAACCTCTATGCTATCAATTTATCTATTGGCTAACAAATAGAATCTGCCATACTATGCCCAAAGGAAAAGATAATATCAGAAATAGCGTCCTAGCATAATCGCTGAATTCAGGACCTTGAAAAATAACTAACCATGGAAAATTGAATGAAAACTGACCAATGGGTCGATTTAAGAAGTGATACCGTGACTCAACCGGGCGATGCGATGCACAAAGCAATGGTGAGTGCCGAAGTGGGCGATGATGTGTACGGCGACGATCCGACAGTCAACCAACTATTATCATGCTAACCTTGGCAAAAAATAAAATAGCAGGATTATCTGAATTTCTTGTTAGCAAAGGCATTAAAGCCAGCATCGGGGAAAAAACTCGACTGGTTACTCATCTTGATATTTCCAAACAAGCGGTTGATCTGGTTGTTTCCAGTTTTAAACAATTCTTTAAATAAAAGAACCATCTTATGAATAAAGACAAAAGACAAAAAATATTTGAAAAACTTCGTGAGCAAAATCCCAACCCAAAAACTGAGTTGAAATACACATCACCGTTCGAACTTTTAATCTCCGTCATTCTGTCGGCCCAAGCAACCGATGTGGGAGTCAACAAGGCCACTCGAAAACTCTACCCAGTCGCCAATACACCAAAAGAAATATATGTCCTTGGTGTTGATGGACTAAAAGAATATATAAAAACCATAGGTCTGTTTAATTCTAAAGCCAGCAACGTCATCAAAACCTGCAAGATTTTAGTTGAAGAACATAATTCAATTGTTCCCGAAACGAGGGAAGCTTTAGAGGCGCTACCGGGGGTTGGCAGAAAAACCGCTAATGTGGTTTTGAATACCGCATTTGGTCAACCGACCATGGCCGTTGATACGCATATCTTTCGTGTTTCAAATCGAACCGGGATAGCCAAAGGGAAAAACGTGGTAGAAGTCGAAAAGCGTCTGGTTAAATTTATTCCAGAAGAATTTATGATGGACGCGCACCATTGGCTAATTTTGCACGGTCGATATACCTGCGTTGCCAGAACGCCTCGCTGTGGTTCCTGTATTATTGAAGATCTTTGCGAGTTTAAAAAGAAGGTGGGGAATTAAGGTTAATTGTTTTTATTTCAACATTTCAGCAACCGTAATAAACGAGCCAAAAACAAAAATTTGGTCGTCTTTTGATATTCCATTATTGACCTGCTGATAAGCTTGTCGAACACTTTCAGCGCAATGGGTTTGTTTGCCTGTATTTAGCTGCTGATAGATTGCATTGAGTGACTGCGCCTTTGCCGCTCGCTCAATCGGCAAATCAACAAAATACCATTCATCAATCACTCCATCCATTATCGCCAGGAATTCACCAATCGCTTTGTCGGCCATTAATCCACAAATTGCATATTTTTTAGCCGATGAATTTGGATCGCGTTTTCTTATTTGGTGAGCAAGGTTTTTTGCTGCCTGAACATTATGCCCAACATCAACTATCACCAAAGGGCTATCGGATATTTTCTGGAATCTTCCTTTTATTTTAATATTTCTAACTACATTCGCTAAATCAATATTAGAAAACGCTTTCGGAAATATCGATTGAAAAATTCGAGCCGCTAACATCAAATTTTGCAGTAACAACCGATTTGGATTGATCGAATCATCATTAACCAGCTTTGTCAGCTGAGAAAAACTCAGCCCTTCTCCATCACCCGTTTTTATTAAATTCAATTCAAAGCTGAACTCAGGTCGCGCAGCTAAAATCAATTGATAGCTTTTCAGGTCGCCGACAAAATTACTGATCCCTTTACGACAAATGCCTGACTTTTCAAAAGCGATATCTTGTAAACTATTGCCCAGCCAGGATTGATGGTCAAAATCAATAGTTGTGATAATTGTCGCATCCGGCTGAATAATATTCACCGCATCCAGCCGCCCTCCTAAACCAACTTCTAATACAATTAAATCTAGCGAAGTTTGTTTAAAAATTAACAGCGCAACTAAAGTAGTAAATTCAAAAAAAGTTAACGCCAACGTTTCACGCGCTTGATCGATTTTTTCAAAGGCATCTTGCAAAGTTTGATCTGAAACATCTTTTCCGTTGACTCTGATCCGCTCGTTAAATTTTAATAAATGAGGTGAGGTATAACAACCGACATTTAAATTCGATTCTAAAGCTAACGACTCTAATGTGGCTACACAACTCCCTTTGCCATTTGTACCACCGACGATAATGATTCTGGCTGTCTGGTTGATTAGATCTAACCTGGTAGCCAATTGAGTGATCCTTGCCAGTCCCAATTCGATTTCATCAGGATGAAAGGACTCGATCATAGTTAGCCATTGAGGAAGGGTTTTCTTATTTAGATTCATAGTTACCGGCTTAATTCCAGAACATCGAAAAATTGTTAACCTTTGTTGGACAAGTATACAGGAACCACAATAGCTCAGTTAATGAATTAATTGAGCTATTGTTCTATCCATCGAATATCTTTGAAAGCCGTTGTTCTATTTAAATCAAAAAACATGGCAATATTTGTGACATATTACAGGGCAAACGGGTTTAAATCATACTGATGTAAACCCAAATGAGTGAATTTCAGTGCGAATAAAATAGTTTTAATTGTTTTTGCTTGTTTTAACGATAAATTTAAAGAATATATTCTATTTTTCGGGTCAATTTTTGAGCAATAAGCTCTCAAAAATAAGAGTTGCTTAAATAGTGTTCGATTTTTGGTAGTTACATTGAGACAAATTTCTTTTATAGCCGGAAATTGGTCATTTATAACCCGCTTGCCCTAGATAGAGCTTACCCTATTAGGATAAAGCCTTCCCTGGCATCTGGTTCTGTTTGGTTGGTGTGAATAGTTGTACTCAATTATTAGAAGAAATTGCACAATCTTGATCTAGGTCACAACTTCCTACCGACAAATCTCAATATGGCTAAGAGAGAGAGTATATTCCAATTAACAAATGAGTCTGAAAGAAGTGGAGTCATTTAAGCCATATTTCTATCGGGTTCAAAGATCTGATTAAATAATTTCCTTCGTTCTTTTTGAAGTAATTCT
>JAUUYO010000305.1 GCA_030590405.1 Kangiellaceae bacterium | reverse complement strand
TTACACTGGTAAGCAGAAAACTGCTGAGTCTGGTGGCCGTGTTGATAAATTCCGTAAACGTTTTGCAGCTCGCTCACTTAAAAAGTAAGTGCAGTTTACAAACTCGTTTATTAAAAAAGGTGCTTTTTAGCACCTTTTTTATTGGTCTTTTGTAGGGCCTGGACCCCAAGTTTAAAATGATGTACGGCGGTAATCCCGATATTCAGGCATCCAGAAATTGGTCTCGATCCGGCGATCCAGTTTTTGATCAGAAATTTTAGCCGCCACGCCATCTTGCATAGCTTGCTTGGCCACTGCCATCGCAATAATTCGACTGACCTTGCGGATTTCTCCAAGAGCGGGCAATAAATCCGCCCCTTCACCTGTGACCAGCGGTGAACAACTGGCCAACGCTTCACTGGCCGCCATAAACATCTGCTCCGTCACTCGCCTGGACTTTGCCGCAATCACCCCTAAACCGATGCCTGGAAAGATATAACTGTTATTACATTGAGCGATGCCGTGTTGTTTACCATCATACTCAACTGGTGCAAAAGGGCTACCGGTCGCCACAATCGCGTTGCCTTCTGTCCATTTGATCACATCCGCAGGCTCAGCCTCAACCCGAGAAGTCGGATTGGATAATGGTAGTACGATCGGCTTGGCGCAATTGGCATACATGGTTTTAATAATTTCTTCGCTCATCAATCCCGGTTGACCTGACACACCCACTAAGATCGTTGGTTTGGCTTCTCGCACTACATCCAACAGACTAATCAGCCCATTGTCGCTAGCACTCCAATTGCCCACCTCTGTTCTGTTTTTAGCGAACTCCGTTTGGAAGTCTCTCAATCGCTCCATACCTTCGGTTAATAGTCCCTGGCTACTGGTGAGATAGATTTGGCTTAGTGCCTGCTTTTCAGGCAGACCTTCCTGTTTCATATGAGCGACAATTTGAGATGCGATCCCGCATCCGGCAGACCCCGCCCCCACAAAAACCACCCGATGATCTTTTAAAGCGGTATTTTGTGCATGACATGAAGCCAGTAAGGTGCCAACGGTGACACAAGCGGTCCCTTGAATATCATCGTTAAAGCAACACAGTTCATCCTGATATTTTTTTAACAATGGAGTGGCATTACCTTGGGCAAAATCTTCAAAGTGCACTAATGCGCGCGGCCAACGGTCTCTCACCACTTGAATAAAGCGATCAACAAATTCAAAATACTCATCACCAGTAATTCGTTCATGTCGCCAGCCCATATACATTGGGTCATTGAGTAATTGTTGGTTATTCGTCCCCACATCAAGCGTCACCGGTAGTGTATGAGCTGGACTTATGCCGCCGCAGGCCGAATAGAGCGCCAATTTACCGATTGGGATCCCCATACCGCCAATCCCCTGATCGCCTAAACCCAAAATGCGTTCACTATCTGTCACTACAATCACCTTAACATTTTGCTTAGTCGCGTTTTGCAACATAAAATCCATGCGCTTTCTATCGGGATAAGATAAGAAAATCCCTCTCTTGCGCCGATAAATTTTGGAAAACATTTGGCAAGCCAGGCCAACCGTCGGGGTATAAATAATCGGCATCATTTCTTCTAAATGGCTGGTGATCAAGCTGTAATAGAGCGTTTCATTGGTATCTTGTATGTTTCTAAGGTAAATATGTTTATCTAGATCGTTTTCAAACTGAGAATACTGGCTGTAAGCTCTAACCGCTTGCTCTTCGATGGTTTCGATGGTGTGAGGTAATAGGCCTTCCAGGTTAAAATCCTGTTTTTCCCTTTCGGAAAATGCACTACCTTTATTCAGCAGCGGCGTTTCTAACAAAATAGGACCCGCATAACGAATATACAGTGGACGTTTTTTTAAGTTGCTCATAATTTATCACTTAATTTGACAATTAATTCTAGTGGTGAGATTCTAGTCCATCGATAGATACTTAACAAAAAGTTTGTCGTTTAATTACAAAAAATTATCATCTCAAGCATTTTGAACTATTTAACTTATGATTATGTAACTTGTGATTATGTAACCTTACCCAGCTTGGAACGTTTTTTAACAGAACCCGAAACAAAAAGGCAAATAATGAAACACTATAATTTGAATCTATTTAAGTCAATCCAAAGACACTTTATTGGTGCCTGTATTGCGCTAATCTCATTTACCAGTTTTGCTGAGATGCCGCCAATTAATACAGGGCCTGAATCAGGAACTCAAATCCCCGCTCTGACGGTCCTTGATCAGTTTGGTGATAAACAACAACTCAGCAATCTAATGGGTGAAAAAGGTGCCATTATTGTGCTATTCCGATCGGCTGACTGGTGTTCTTTCTGTAAACGTCACTTATTAGAGCTCAATGAAGAAGCGCTTAAATTTAAACAAAAAGGTTATGGAGTGACCGCTATTTCTTATGATTCACCCGAGATCCTTCGAGAGTTTGCACAAAAGAAAAAAATCAAGTTCTCGCTACTGTCTGATCAAAATGTTGAGAGCTTTAAAGCGATCAATGTGGTGAATAAAGAAAAGAAACCGGGCGATCGGCACTATGGCATTCCTTATCCCGGCGTGATCGTGGTCAACAAACAAGGACAAGTTATCCACAAGTACTTTTTTGAGGGGTATAAAAAGCGAGTTAAATTTAAACAATTGTTAAAGGAATTATTGTAGGTTGATCTGCCAGTCTCCCATTTGGCAGAGCAAAATCACACTTTAAAGTTAGGGAGGAATATCCGGCAGTAGTTCTTGTTATCCCTCCTTGCTTAGGTCAAAATACCATTTCCATTAAAATTTTCATCTAGAATAATCAATTGACCGAAGCAAACCAAAAAGAACTGCTCAAGACAGAACAGGACAATCTATTTGTCAGTGTTGCGGTGTCGGTTCCATTGCGCCGAATTTTTGAGTATAAACTGGCTCGTTCCCACTTGATTGAAGTCCAGCCCGGTATGCGGGTAGAAATCCCATTTTCTGGCCGCAGTAAAATTGGCATCATTGTGAAAGTCAGTCACAGCTCAGAATACCCAGCAAATAAAATAAAATCAATCAGCCAGGTGCTTGATGAAACCCCCTTGATCAACCTGAGGCTGTTAAAACTGGTTAATTGGATGCAAAAGTATTATCACGCGCCACCGGGGGAAGTTTGGCAGACGGTATTGCCCACTGCATTAATGAAAGGCGAACCCTGTCAGCTAAAGCGGGTGAGTTTCTGGCAAATAACTGAGCAAGGACTAACCGCCATCGAGCAAAATAAAATTGCCAGTAACGCGGTCAAACAAATACAAGCGTTGCGATTGTTAAAAGAGAATTCCTCAGGCATTGCCCATGACAGCCTGTCCCGATATGGGCTTTCATTAACCACCCTCAAAACCTTGGCGGGTA
>JAUUYO010000247.1 GCA_030590405.1 Kangiellaceae bacterium | reverse complement strand
GGTAGTCAATGTCATTGGCGTTGGCATTCAGCTTGATTTTTACTGCTTTCAATAATCGCTGTTGTTTACGATAATTTCTTTCGTGAGATTCACTGTCGACAAGGAGTTGAAGTCGCTCATCGAAAGACAAATTACTGTACGCGCCTGGTTGCTCTGACTGCATAAATAATGCGCTAGCCATGCCGCTGAGCTTAAGTGTTTTTAGGGCCGTAGGTTGGGTTAAAACCCAACAAAACAGGGTTGAATTAAAATGAAAGGTCAAAAAATAAAATGACATCATTAAATGTGGGGCTGTTGTTGGGTTGCAACCCAACCTACATAAAAAGGATTTTTAACATGCTATACCGGCGCGCAAATGCCGAAGGAGGGACTTATTTTTTTACCGTCAACTTGGCGCAACGAAACAAAACCCTATTGGTCGATCATATTGATGATTTACGTGCGGCATTTAAAAAGGTTAAAACGTCACATCCATTTATAATTGATGCGATTGTTGTCTTGCCGGAGCACTTGCATACCATCTGGAATTTCCGAATAATTTGTGATGAGAACAAATATTGTTCACTTTAATGCAAAGAAAGCTTGAAAAGTCCCAAAACGGGTCTTATAGTACCCAATATGGGACTCGGTCAATTCAGGTGCATGATGGAAACAACAACAATTGGTGATGCATTATTTACTAAAACTCAACAACAAGTTTTAGGTTTGTTGTATGGCAAGCCCGATCAAAGCTTTTATTTAAATGAAGTTGTACGCTTGGCGGCTATGGGAAAAGGTTCAGTTAACCGTGAGCTATTAAAATTAGTTAATGCAGGTTTGCTGACGGTCACAAAGCAAGGAAACCAAAACCATTATCAAGCCAATGTCAGTAATCCGATTTTTAATGAGCTAAAACAAATTGTGCAAAAAAGCTTTGGAATTGTCGATGTGATTAAATTCTCGCTTTCAACTTTGTTGCCACAACTGAATATGGCATTTATTTATGGCTCAATAGCTAAAGAGAGTGAACATGCCGGTAGTGATATTGATGTCATGCTGGTGGGAGAAAACCTGAGTTATAGTGAGGTTATGGGACTGTTGGATAATGCAGAACAACAATTAGCTCGTACTATTAATCCAACACTATTAACACCAGAAGAATTCGAAAAACGAATAACGGCGGGGCAGAGCTTTTTAACGCGGGTTATGGAACAACCAAAATTATGGCTTAAGAAAAGTAAGGACATTCATTAATGAGCAATCAAACGTTAGACAATCTTGTAAAAATTAAAAAGCTTAATAAAGAGCCGCCCGATGCCAATGAATTTAATGGCATGGTTGCCGCAGCTACAACCAAATTAAAAGATGTTGGTATTGACGGTTTGTCAGTTGATAGCCAGTTTTCCTTAGCTTATGGGGCTGCTCATGCACTATCTCTTGCTGCATTGCGTTGGCATGGTTATCGCTCTGAACATCGGTACTTAGTGTTTCAATGTTTGCCCCATACATTAGGTTTAGATAAAGCAAAATGGCGAGTGCTGGATAAATGCCATAATTGCCGAAACCTTGCTGAATACGAAGGGCATTTAGAAATAGATATGCAGTTATTAAAGGAATTAATACAAATAACCAATGAACTGCTCGTTTTGGTTAATGATTTAGAGCCAGTTCAATAAAAACAAAAAATCAAATACCTCCGGAAAAGCCAGAAGATATTAATCAATTGGAAAAAATAACTGAAATTGTACGTTGAGGTCTATATCGTTTATAAAATATAGACCTCTTTCCTAAGCTAACAACTAACAACTAACAGCCACAGGGCCTGAAGCGGCGCGATTTGCTTCAGCCGGTAAAGCGGTTTCAAAACCACGCTGAATATCATCAATCAAGTCATCCACATTTTCAATACCCACAGAAACTCTCAATAAATTCTGAGTAATACCTGCAATCTTCTGCTCTTCAATTGATACTGCCGCATGTGTCATGGTGGACGGATGACAAATCAAACTTTCAACCCCACCTAATGATTCGGCGAGTGAAAATACCTGTAAGCCGGACAAAAAGGATTTTACTTTTTCAACGTCCCCTTTAATTTTAAAGGAAATCATAGAGCCAAAACCCGATTGCTGTTTTTTAGCAATATCATGCCCAGGGTGGCCGACTAACCCTGGATAATAAACATGCTCAACCTGATCATGAGAAACTAAATAGTCGACTAATTTACTGGCATTTTTAGCGTGCCTCTGAACGCGAACATCCAATGTTCGAAGACCTCGTAAAGTCAAAAAGCTATCAAACGCCGCACCGGTAATGCCGGTACAGTTTGCCCACCAGGCGATGTCTTCATATATCTGTTTTTCTTTGGCAACTACTGCGCCGCCAACCACATCACTGTGTCCATTAATATACTTAGTGGTTGAATGCACTACGATATCCGCACCTAGCAATAAAGGCTTTTGAAAGACTGGCGACAAGAAAGTATTGTCGACGGCTACAAGCGCGCCTTGTTGTTTAGCCAGCTGTGAAATTTTTTCAATATCCACTACTCTTAAAAGGGGGTTGCTGGGCGTTTCTATCCAGACAATTTTTGGCTTCTTTTCAAGCGCCACAGTTAATGCTTGTTCATCGGTTTGATCCACAAAATCCAGAGTGATCAAACCTTTTTCAGCATAAGATTTAAACAACCGGAAAGTACCGCCGTAACAATCGTGAGGAGCCAAAATTCTTTCACCACCTTTTAATAACTGAAGCACAGCAAAAATTGCAGACATGCCACTGGAAGTCACAATGCCGCCGAAACCACCTTCAAGATCAGCAAGCGCCTGACCTAGTAGCTGCCTTGTAGGGTTGCCTGAACGGGAGTAGTCAAACTCTCGCTTTTCATCAAACCCAGCAAAACTGTAGTTGCTTGATAAATACAAAGGCGGGGTGATTGCTCCGTGTTGGGTATCGGTTTCAATGCCAGCACGCACTGCAATGGTTTCTATCGATTGTTGATTGTTAGCAGGCATTTTATGCTCCAGTGATAATTTCATTAAAAGATAGCACTTGTTCAAAAAAGACGTTTAGCCGTCTGAATGTCTAAAAGTATATACAGGATTAAATCGATGTCAAGATGTTTAGATGGCTAAACTGGTGTAGAATATCGGTACGCATGCAAAATAAGGTGGTAAACAATGAGAAGTTGGAATGGGGATTACATCAATCCATACGTCGAACACGGCGATAAAAAAGAAAACATTAAAAAGATAACCGTTTCGATCCCTTTTTCTGTGCTCAAGATCTTGACTGATGAAAGAACTCGCAGACAAGTCGCAAACCTGCGTCATGCAACCAATAGCGAGCTTTTGTGCGAAGCTTTTTTGCACGCTTATACTGGGCAGCCATTGCCAACGGATGAGGATCTAAGCAAGCATAAAGACGATTAATTCGTTGTGGTCAAATTGGTGGTTTGATTGCCACAAGTGAGGTTGATAGTGGCAATTCGATATAACTAAAAATTATCCCCCGGTTCGACATTAATGACATTCTTGAAGTGAAATTTGGCTGATTTAACAAGATCCGATTTTAGCAGAGCATTGTAGGGGCGCTTTGCAAGCGCCCGTCTATCAGTAAAATAAAGGATTCAGATTTAGGACATTCTGAATATCAGGATAGTTGTTTTTATTTCATGAGTTACGATTTTCTCTGACCATCGTTGGGCGCATGCAATGCGCCCCTACAGCGATGTGTTATAACTTTCAATTCTGAATAACCCTTGTTATTTCTGAGGGGTAGTGCTACATTTGTACGTGTAGACGTCTAAACGTCCATTAAATCCAGTTTAATTCATTTTATTTAACTACAATAATAACTAGCTCCAGTAAAACTGGATATTGCAGTTATTTAGTATTCTAATCTTCTGAAGATAATATTTTATGAACAATGCAGTTATGAACAACACGACTTTAACATTGCAAAAACGACTGGCTGAAAGCATTTTATTGCTCGACGGTGCGACTGGGACGATGCTGCAATCTCACAATCTGGAAGAAAGTGATTTTCGGGGCGACAGGTTTGCTGACTGGCCTTGCGATCTTAAAGGCAATAATGATTTACTTTGTCTGACTCAACCCGCGATTATCGAATCGGTTTATCGTGCTTATTTAGAAGTCGGTTCGGACATTATTGAAACCAACACCTTTAATGCTACCAGCATTGCAATGGCTGACTACCAGATGGAGTCAATTAGTGCAGAAATTAACTTCCAGGCCGCTAAAATTGCCAAACAAGTTGCTGCTGAGTTTTCAACGCCAGATAAGCCACGTTTTGTTGCCGGGGTTTTAGGGCCAACCAATAAAACCTGCGGTTTATCACCCGATGTAAATGATCCAGCATTTCGAGCCATCAATTTTGACCAGATGAAACAAGCTTATTATGAGTCGACACAGGCTTTGGTCGATGGCGGCGCGGATATTATTTTGATTGAAACGGTGTTTGATACCCTTAACGCCAAAGCGGCCGTTTTTGCAGTGGAAAGTTATTTTGAAGACACTGGCAATATCCGCCCGGTGATGATTTCCGGCACTATTACAGATGCGTCTGGCAGAACATTAACCGGGCAAACCACCAGCGCTTTTTATAATTCGCTTAAGCATGCCAAACCGATCAGTTTCGGATTAAATTGCGCACTCGGCGCTAAAGAATTGAGACCTTATATTTCGGAGTTATCCTCAATCGCCGACTGTTACGTTTCCGCCCATCCAAACGCCGGGCTACCCAATGAATTTGGCGGCTACGATGAAACGCC
>JAUUYO010000218.1 GCA_030590405.1 Kangiellaceae bacterium | reverse complement strand
GCAGAAAAAATATTTTATCGAGGCAGTCGAAAGACTGGTAGATAAAAATCGAAAAAATAGTTTAACTAAATTGATTGATTTTGTTGCTTATGATGCGGATGCTGAAAAGAAGATATTAGAGTCAGAACTTACCTCTTTGCGCATGGAACTGTTAGAACCCACTTTTGATGTAGACGGCACGCAAGCCATATTAATAGATTTTAAAGATCATGTAGTGCTTGGATTCAGGGGAACAGAAGCGACCAGTATTAAAGATATTAAAGCTGACGCTAAAGCTGTATCGATGGAGTGTCCTACTGGCGGTAAAATCCATAAAGGATTTTATGAAGCCTATGACGTCGTGGAATCAAAAATTCAAAAACGATTGAACGAAAAAGATATTACTCTGAAACCGCTTTTTATTACTGGTCACAGCTTGGGCGGCGCTTTAGCAACTATTGCCGCAAAAAGACTTGTGCACAAAGGCGGCATTTCTGCTTGCTATACCTTCGGTTCTCCGCGAGTAGGGGATGAAGAATGGGTATCGCAAATAAAAACACCGCTTTATCGTCTAGTTAATGCGGCTGATTGTGTGACTATGCTGCCGCCAGGTCAGGAAGTCGTAACCGTCTTCAGCTGGTTAGTCAGTTTTATTCCCACCGTAGGCAGAAAATTGAGATCATGGATTTTATCAAAAATTGGCGGTTATTATCATGGCGGCGATATGAAGTATTTGACCAATTGTCCCTGCGGCGGTTATCAAGAGGTAAAACTTTTGTTCTATGTGAGCGGCTTGCACAGAATTAAAGCGGTTATTTATAAAAAGCTACCATGGAAAACTATGCTGTCGGATCATTCCATTGCGATTTATCGAAAAAAATTAGAGATACTCGCCAAGCGGCGTAATGATATTGGATAGGTTAAACGGGATATAGGGCATTTCGAAAAACTCGAACCTTCCATTGAATTTATTTTTCTTTTGGTCTAAACAACAGCCTGGATCTGTTTGAGACTGAAACGTTAGACTAAAGGCTTAGCTGCGGAGGTTAATATGGCCGATAAGAAAAGCTGGATCGAAATATTTCTTATGCCTCTTGTTGTGGCAGGTGCTGGAATTTTAGGGACCTATCTAATCTACCCAACAAGGGATTAAACTTGCACTAAAATATATACCGGGACATGAAAATTCAACCAATATCAGAAAAATGCATTTTGAAATATGGTTCGCAGCAGGAGAACCACGAATACCCGATTAGAACGGCCATCACATGTTGATCTTTTATCTAGACTGATTCACAAAGCTCAATAAACACTTCAATCTTAAAAAACTTAAGAATTTCAACCAATTCAACAAACTTAACAATCTTAGCAAGGAGAATGATTATGTTATTAAGAGAAGGCTCAAGAGGACAAGAAGTCGTTGAACTTCAACTGGCTTTAGGAATAACCGCTGATGGCGTTTTTGATTCAGGAACCAAAGAATCGGTGATGGCTTACCAACAAAGAAAGGGGCTCATGGTCGATGGCCTTGTCGGAGCGCAAACCCTCGCGACTCTTCGAGAAGAAAATGCAACTACCGACAATTTTGAAAAAATTTATTCACCTTACCAAGACTTAATGGTGAATAAATACTTTCTACCTAAAAATGAGTACATACATGGGCCAACCAATAAGGAATATTTATTTTTGCATCATACCGCCGGTTGGAACAACCCCTACAAAACCGTGGACGATTGGGCCAAAGATGATCGCGGAACCATTGGTACTGAATTTGTACTCGGTGGTAAATCGGTCAAAGGTAATGACGATCGCTATGATGGTGAACTAGTTCAATGTATACCAGAAGGAGGGTACGCCTGGCACCTTGGAAAAAATGGCTCGCAATATATGCATACCCATTCTGTGGGGATTGAGGTTTGTAATTTTAGCTATGCCGAGAACGAGAGAACATATGTAGGAACTAAAATAGCACCGGATCAAATTATGACATTGCCAGAATCTTTCAGAGGTCATCAACAATGGCATGCCTATTCTGATAAACAAGTTGAGACTTTAAGACAATTTATTCTGTGGATTGCCGAGCGTGATTCGATTGACGTTCGAGAGGGGCTGGTTACAGAAATAAAGAAACACGGTGCTAGAGCCTTTGAATTTAATCAGGATGCCTATGATGGAAAAATTAGAGGTATGTGGACGCATACAAACACCCGAAAAGATAAATTTGATTTATTCCCGCAGCCTGATTTGATGGATATGTTAACCAGTTTATAAACGCTCAGTGATTTTCTGAGAAGATGTCCAAGTTCCTAATTAATCTCAAATCAGGATGCATCTCAAACTAATATACATCTCAATTTGAGAGTTGTCTTTTTGATTCTAATGGAGTAAAAAGGATCTCGAACATGTTTTTATCCTTCGCTGTTTTCTATTTACAAATAATATCGGCACTGGTCCAACACGATGTTGGACATATTTCACAAGGGTAGCCGGAGTTAATAAAGGAGTTATTTATGTCATGTCTAAAAGTATTGCCAACCAATTTGTCTAAGTTTATTTCGGTGATTGTTTTACTCAGCTTGTTTGGGTGTTCCACCTCTACATCTACGCCGCCATCGCCACTCGCATCCACCGTGAGTGAGCAAGATTGTACTGCAAAAAAAGACTGGTTCCCTCACAGTCAAACGCCCAGGCCGGACGATAAAAATTTTCAAAGCACCAGTAATTGTGTATTTCATCAATGGTCATGGCAGATGTTTTTATGGTTGACCCAAACGGTTGATGGTGAGCCGCGATTTTTATCATTCCAGTCACCTTATTCGCTGTTAGGAATAAATTCACCAAAGATGATGCCGCGTACCAGCAAAAGCGCTACCCCACAAACATTTAATGAATATCTTCAGGCCGGAACCGATGGTATTTTAATCGATCATCAAGGGAGGTCGGTCTACTATTCTCAATATGTCAACCCGACCTTTGCTGATTTTATCAGTAAATATAATCTTACCGATCCAGAAACGGTGCAAAACTTTAACCCAACGACACCTTTTGATATTAGCTCAATGGAATTAAAAGCCTCTTGGAAAATCGTCGCAAAAGGTGAAGATAGTAGCGACTTTTTTACCATGCAAACCAGTATTAATCGGTTAGTCAACAAAGGCGGTAAAATAGTGATTGATCAAAATTCATCAGAAGTCGTAACCGTTGCTTTGGTGGGATTTCATATTGGCGGCGTAGTGAATGGTCATCCAGAAATGATCTGGGCGACCTTTGAACAAAAATCCAACGCGCCTAATGTGGCGCAAAACCCAACCCCTGATACTATAGTGTCTGATAAAGATTGGTTATTTTATACGGCAGGGACACGCTACGCCGATTGTAATGTTAATCCTGCTGACTCACCGTTATTGAAACTGGATGAAAAAAATCAAACACTCACTCCCATTACTCAAGCGTGTCGTCAGTATGAGTTTGGCAACAACCCTGATAATCCCGCCGTAAAAAAAGCCAGTATGCAGACCAACGACAGCAATATAGCCTCTCTCAATAAGGATGTACTGGCAGCTTTGGCGGCAGACGATGTTTGGAGAAATTATCATGAAGTTGGCGCTATCTGGTTTCTTAATACAAATCAGTTGAAGCCAGGATTATCTTTAGCAACCGATGGGATCGGCACCGAGCATGAATTGACAGGATCGTTGAAACTGTCGAATTCAACGGTTGAAACTTTTACTCAAACCCAAAGCACCATGAACAATTGTTTCCGCTGTCATAATACCTTGCAACGTTTCCCACCGAAAATTACGCTGGATCCTTTACCCGCGCTAAATCTGAATATCAGTCATGCATTCGTCAATATTTATTTCTGGTCGCAGACATCTGGTGGTGATGGTGAATTAACAAAAGATGATCAATGACGACAAAAAACTACTGATATTTATTGACGTTATTAAAAACAAAATTTCATTTTTGTCCAGGAGGACATGATTATGACAGATACTATTTTCAGAGTGCATCCAGCGATTAATTTTGGACGGGTTGGCACCAGTGAGGACTACTATATTGCGCCAGAAACCGCAGCGGGAGAATTGGTCAACAAACAAACTGGTTTATTTGGCGGTTTGCCGATAAAAACTGGCACCGAGGAGACTGCTATTGAAGCGGCGGATTTTCGTGATAGCCAGCAGAATATTTTGCGCCAGGCTGCTCGTTTTCGCATTTTTGCTTATGATCAACCTCAGCAGCAATACCCATCGAATGACCCAGGACGAGAAGTTAAAATTGGCGACACGATCGGCGATAAAACCATTAAAGATATTATCTGGATGGTTCATGTGGCTAATAAAAAAGCCAATAATTTTTCTATTACTTCCCTTACCCCAGAAGGTAAAAAAGAAGAAGAAGGTATTATTGCCTACCGGAACGGAAAAACACCGCCGGTCCGTAATCCACAATTTGGCGATGATTTGGGAAACGTCGAGCGTCGTCAAACACTGGTGATTGATCCGGGACCACGGGTGATCAAATCCAGCTCAGACGGTAATGAAACACTTGATTTTAACGCTGCCACTCCTGGTCATTATCTGAATGAGATTGGTCAGATTGAGAATTTACCTGACTATCCGGTGAGTTTTCCATCGGATCATTTTTCATTGTTTAATCCTCTCGGTGAGATCGACACGCTGGGTCAAATTACTGTTGAAGCAGGCACTGGCAGGTTGCTGATGATCGCGGCGAACGGAAAAACCAGCAGTATTATCACTGACGGAAAACCGGCACCACTAAACGATGCGATCGATAATGACAACTGGTTTGATGATACTTGCGATGGGCCGGTTGATGCAGTGATCTTGTTAGAAGACAGTTATGGAAATATCACACCGACTTCGGTGGTGGGCGGATGGGTTGTAACAACCGATCCTGGATTCGCACCTCAAACTCGCAATGTGGTGTCCACCTGGGATGATGTTTATTCCACCTGGGTGGAACAGTTGCAACTGATCCCTGAGTTGTTTTCTGGTGGCCAGTATAATGAAAATTTTAAAGCGACGTTTGATAGTGATGTTTTAAATGTTTTTCACGGAGCATTTTTGCAGCGTTGGAATACCAATCTACCATCTAAAGGGATCAATGGGCATGATTATGTGATGGCAATCAAACCGTCTGATGATCCCAAGAAAAAGATCCCCAATTTTACCAGTTTAATTCGCGATCCCAATAATCTTGCAGAAGATTATGAAGGGGTGAAAATGCCGCTTGCGCTAGGCGATGCAACAAAAAGTTTTCTATCACTAACGCCAACGCAATATTTTTTATTGAAGCAATGGTATTCCGGTCTTTTTGTTGAAGGGACTGTGCAGTTAGGCGGCGGAGAAAAACTCGATAAAGTGGTGTTGGAAAATTGCCTGGGTGGCCGTTATTCGCCGGG
>JAUUYO010000125.1 GCA_030590405.1 Kangiellaceae bacterium | reverse complement strand
GATATGAGAAAAGCCATAACAGCCGGGCCAATCAGGACACCCCAAGCCAGCGTTAGACAACCTGGTAAAGGCACCAAGTAAAACCACCACAAAGGCAAATGCCGTGGCGGTGATCGCTAATTTTTTAACTAAATTTTGGTTCATTATTTGACTCGTATTTCTAATATCTTCTGCAAATTCGTTATTGGATTTATCCCAAGCGCGAATATTTAAACAAATGCAATATATCCTTTCTCAACTTTCCACTCATCATTGGCGCATCTTTTTTATCTTTTACCAAAGGATATTTCATGAAAATATTACCCAACGGATCAACTAAATAAATGTAATTGACCGGTAGGTCTAAGCCTTTGCCGCTATGGGTTTTATCTAGGGCTTTCATTCCAACCGAAGAGAATTCACTGGTCGCGCTGGGAAATTTTCCTGGATCGAGTTCATTACCTTTCTCAAAAATCACTAACTGATTTATTCTTGATGCTTCCTTGCCCAAACCTAAATAGGTTTGATTAACTGTTAACAAATTCATATTGACACATAGCTGATCACATTGATCTGTTTGAATTGGAATAATCCACCAATAAAGCGTTTCCATTTCTTTTCCGCTATAGGTTTCGCCGTTGGCCTTAAAGATCGCATAGTCTTCGATATCGGTTAATTGACTGGACTCAATCAGCTCGCCCTGAGCGGCACCAGGGCCTGAAAACCAACTGCCAAAATAGGCCGCATAAGCCAGTAGTACCGGAGTAATAAACATTACAAATAATAAAACCAGCGTTTTACGATTTTTGCTAACATTTTCGGCATGCGATTGATTTTTACTTTCATCAAAATCCACAATTTTTTCCTCTAAAAACTTTCATTCTATTAATCTTTTTCTTCAGATTCTTTTTTTATCAACACGAATAAACTTATAATCAAAAAGGCCAACGACAATCCAAACCATTGAAACGCGTAACCCAGATGTTTATCCGGTGACATACTGACCCACGCCCAGTCGATGGCAAAACTATCAGCGACATTTTTATCTAATCGAAGTAGATAAGGTTCGATATTAATATTAAAACGCTTTTCCAACAGCGATATCATATGCACATCCAATACCGGCAGGCGCAGTATTTTACCATGACTTTCAAGCTCTGCATCGCCGGACAGGACTTGTTTATTTATCTGATAAACTCGACCTTTAACCTGCCAGTCAGTGCGCGGTAATTTAACCAGAGGCAATTGGTTACGATCCGCCTTGGCTGCTATCCAGCCACGATTAACCAACATATAGCGGCCGGAATCAAGGTCTTGCACCAGATTCAATACGTGGTAACCTAATTCGCCATTTTGGATCTTGTTTTCAACCAACAAATTAAATCTTTCAGCAAGCGCCACCTCTAGTTGGAGCCTGCCAAAATCATCGATCACTTTCTGATCGACCAGGTTTAAACTGGTCAACTCCGACAGTTGATTATTCGCCAGTTTTTCCAGTCGCGCCTGCTTTTCATGCGCCCGTGACAATTGCCAAAACCCAAGTTCATTCAACCCGGTTTGCACCAGTAAAAAGATGATAAGAAACCAAAAATTAATGGTTAATCGATATCGTCCAATTTTATATTCTACCGAATGCTGCAAAACCGCTAAACCTCACTAGCAAATTACCCTCAGGGCGCGTATTCTAGCATTATTCTGTTCTATCGACCTAAGGAAACGCTTACTGATGATTATTAAAATATTGATTATTGTAGCGATGTTAGCCATTCTTTTTAGCCTTTTTAGAAGTTTGTATTTTTTGACTACCGAAAAGTCAGATTCTAAGAAAAACGTGAATGGTTTGAGTTGGCGAATAGGGTTATCAATTGGGTTATTCGTATTGATCGTTGCTGGGATCTTTTTTGGCTGGATTGAGCCCCACGGACTACCGACTTTAAAACCGGAATAAGATGCGATCAAGAGACAGGCTTACAGGGTGTAGGTAATGAATGCGAGCGATAGTATCAGGCCAATTCGTATATAGGAAATAACATTATTGGCCTGAAGGCCAACCTACAAAATAATGATGGCAATAAAAAACCGAAGCACCAGCTTCGGTTTTTTAGTTTTGCGCTAGCCTATCGAAGATAAACTACATCAAATAAACAAATATAAACAGGAATAACCAAACCACATCAACAAAATGCCAGTACCAGGCACCCGCTTCATAAGCAAAATGATGCTTTTCGGTGAAATGCCCTTTCGCACAACGAATGGATAGCACAATCAAAAAGATGGTACCCAAAGTCACATGAAATCCATGAAAACCAGTTAACATAAAGAAAGTCGAACCGTAGATGCCACTTCCCAAGGTTAATCCCATTTCAGTGTAGGCATGATGATACTCCATCACCTGTAAGGCCAGGAAGATAATCCCTAACAAAGCGGTAAGCGAAGTATAGTTTAATAACGCTTGACGGTTATTTGCTTTTAACGCGTGATGGGCAATGGTTAATGTCCATGAGCTGGTTAAAAGGATCGCTGTATTGATTGCCGGTAAACCCCAGGCGCCCATACCGGTCGTTGTAGTGCCGTCTGGAGTGGTCGTCAATGGCCATTGTGGCGCAAATTCAGGCCAAATGATCGCATGGGTCATCATATTATTACCTTCACCGCCTAACCAGGGAATAACAAATTGTCTAACGTATAATAAAGCGCCAAAGAATGCCGCAAAGAACATCACTTCAGAGCTAATAAACCACAACATGCCTTGCTTAAAAGAGCGATCCATCTGGGCGCTATATAAGCCGTCCATCGATTCTTTGATCACATCACCCCACCAGCGAAACACCATATAAATCATCACTGCCAATGCAGCCATAAACACAAGGCCACCCCAACTTGCATCACCAGTATCAACCGTATCGGTCGATTGCTGAATAAAGTTAGCACCGCCATAGGCAATAAAGAATAAAGCCACCGCGCCAACAATTGGCCAAGGACTTTGTTCTGGCACGTAATAACTTTCGTACTTTTCTTCTGTTTCTGTACTCATTGTTAATCTCCATTTAAGCGAATAGTCATTTAAAAAACATTCGCTTTATTTGGTCGCCACTGCTTCGATATTAACCGATTCAGTGATATTAAATAATTGGTAAGACAAGGTTAATCGGGTGATATCTTCAGGGATATCGGTATCCAGATAAAACTTCATTGGCATTTCGATTTCTTCACCGGCATTTAGCCGTTGTTGGTCGAAACAAAAACACTCTGTTTTATTCAAATATAATGCCGCTTCACCAGGAGAAACACTGGGGACCGATTGTCCGATAATATCGAACTTCGAGCGGTTTTTTGCATAAAAGCGAACTTCATTCAGCTCACCTGGATGCACCTCAATCGACTTAACCATCGATTTAAATTCCCATGGCATACCACGATTAATGTTGGTTAAAAACTCCACCGTTATGATTCGTTCTTTGTCGATTTTGACCTTCTCATAGAGCGCTTGCCCACGAGTTTTACCATTAATCCCTGTGATATCACAAAAAACGTTGTAGAGCGGAACCAAAGCAAATGCAAATAAGAACATGCCGCCGATCACTGCGATCAACCGCAGTATCAGCTTTTTGTTTTCATCTTTTTGCACTTGCTCAGTCATTTTAACAATTTGATCCTAGTCAACTTTAGGCGGTGTGCTAAACGTATGGTAAGGCGCAGGTGATGGCAATGCATCCCATTCCAGACCTGTCGCTCCGTCCCATTGTTTTTCGTCTGCTTTTTTACCACCGCGAATTGCCATGATAATAGTCACAAGAAAATACACCTGAGTTAAGCCTAAACCGAACGCACCAATACTTGCCCACATATTAAAATCAGCAAACATCATATTGTAATCAGGAATACGACGCGGCATACCCGCCAGACCACTGAAATGCATTGGGAAGAAAGTTAAGTTAACAAATATCATCGATAACCAAAAATGTATCTTTCCGCTGGTTTCGTTGTACATTTTTCCGGTCCACTTAGGTAACCAGTAATAAACGGCAGCGGTGGTTCCAAAAATCGCTCCAGGGAACAATACATAATGGAAATGAGCCACCACAAAATAAGTATCATGATATTGAAAATCGACTGGAGCCATGGCCAGCATCACGCCGGAGAAGCCGCCAATCGTGAACAGAATAACAAAAGCAATTGAAAACAACATTGGCGTTTCAAAAGTCAAAGACCCTTGCCACATAGTGGCTACCCAATTGAAAACTTTTACCCCGGTCGGTACCGCAATTAACATGGTCGCTATCATAAAGAAGAGTTCACCTGCTACCGGCATACCCACAGCAAACATATGATGTGCCCATACGATGAAGGATAACAACGCGATAGAAGCAGTTGCATAAACCATTGATGAATAACCAAATAGTTTTTTACGAGAAAACGCAGGAATAATTTCCGATACCACACCAAAGGCTGGCAAGATCATAATGTAAACTTCAGGATGACCAAAGAACCAGAAAATATGCTGGAACATCACCGGGTCGCCGCCGCCAGCTGCGTCAAAGAAAGACGTACCGAAATGGCGATCAGTTAACATCATAGTCACCGTACCGGCTAATACAGGCATTACCATGATTAACAAGAATGCAGTGATTAACCAGGTCCAGACGAACAATGGCATCTTCATTAATGTCATACCTGGCGCACGCATATTAAATACGGTAACAATAACGTTAATAGCTCCCATGATGGATGAAATCCCCATCATATGGACACCTAAAATGAAAAAGTCAGTACTTGGCGGTCCATAGGTCGTTGAAAGAGGGGCGTAGAAAGTCCAACCGAAGTTAGGCGCGCCACCTTCCATCAAAAATGATGATAATAATAACGTGAAAGCAAATGGTAAAATCCAGAAACTCCAGTTATTCATTCTTGGTAGCGCCATATCAGGTGCACCAATCATCATTGGAATTAACCAGTTTGCAAGTCCAACCATACTTGGCATAACCGCACCAAACACCATAATCAAACCATGCATGGTGGTCATTTGGTTGAAGAATTCCGGTTGAACAAATTGTAGTCCTGGTTGGTATAGCTCGGCACGGATAACCATTGCCATTGCTCCACCAATCAGGAACATAATGAAAGAGAACCACAGGTACATCGAACCGATGTCTTTATGGTTGGTCGTGTATAACCAGCGAGTAATGCCGGTTGGATGATGATCGCTCATGTTGATCGTCTCCTATTAGTTACCGGCTTTAAAAGCCTGAATGTCTGCGGGTGTCACTGTATCGCCGGTGTTGTTACCCCAAGCATTACGCTCATAAGTAATAACAGCTGCTAATTCAGCATCAGATAATTGTTTGCCAAAAGCTTGCATTCCGCCAGTAGAACCATCGACAACCATCGTCATATGAGCTGCTACAGGTCCAGTTGCTATTACACTGCCTTTAAGTGCAGGGAAAGCACCAGCAACTCCAGAGCCATCGACCTGATGACACATAGCGCATTTGGCATCGTAGGCCGTTTTACCTAATGCCATCAACTTGTCCAAGTCCCAACTAGCAGCCACAGCTACAGCTGCAGCTTCTTCGGCAGCTAAACGCTCGGCATCTTTACTGGCAACCCATTTAGCAAAATTTTCTTTACTAACGGCTTTAACAACAATAGGCATAAATCCGTGATCTTTACCACAAAGCTCTGTACATTGGCCGCGATAAGTACCAGGAGTAGGAATATTAGTCCAAGTTTCGTTAATAAAACCAGGAATAGCATCTTTTTTAACAGCAATTTCAGGAACCCACCAAGAGTGAATAACATCTTCCGCAGTCACTAAAAATCGAACTTTGGTATTAATCGGAATAACCATCTCATTATCGACTTCGAGTAGATAGTTTTCGCCTTTAGTTTGCCCATCAGCGTTAAAATCTTCAAACTGCTCGCGAGGCGTGGCTAGATTACTGAAGAATTCTATATCTTGATCCATATATTTATAATGCCACTTCCATTGAGAACCAGTAATCTGGATACTCATTTCTGGATCTGACGCATCTTCCATTTTGATCAATAACGAAACCGCAGGAATCGTCAAATAGATTAAGATCAAAACCGGAATAGTCGTCCAGATAATTTCCATCTTCGTACTATGCGAAAAAGTAGCAGGAGTAGGATGTTTAGACTTACGATGAAAAATAAACGAATAAAACATTGCTCCGAAAACCACAAAGGATATAGCAACCATAACCCATACAACCAACATATGTAGTTCGTAAGCTTCTATACTCGTTTCAGTCACTCCGGGGCGCATATTCATTTCAGCTACTGCCTGTACTGCACCACTAAGCATAATGCTTAATGATGAAGCAATACCAGCAATCAACTTACGTCGAATGGCCATTGAGAAATCTCCATTTTTATTATAAAGCGGAATAACCACTTCTAGAATTGGGTAAAAGAATAAGGAATGTGAGGGATAAAAACAGTCTAATCTTGAAGAATTGTGCTGAATTTAGCCTATACCCCTCCTTATTGTGCTGGGATTATAAGGGACAAGCAGTAAGAATCAAGCAAAAATGTAAGATTATGTAAAGATGCAAATGATTCTATTGTTGATTTAGCTCAATAAATGGATCAAATAAAATCTATTTTTAGCGATTTAACACCTTGATTTGCTCTTCGATCGGATAATCTGGATAAACTTTTTTAAACCGAATCAACTCTAAACGAGCGGTTTCATTTTCGCCATTTTTCATAAAATGAATGATTTTACGTGCCCAGGCATCTTTTTCTGGATAAGTCGCTTTGGACAACTGAGTACCGGTATAGATATTTTCTACATTAACATCAGAAACAAAATCGCTTTCTTGCTGGTGAACAAATTCAGATGGCACTAGCTCTTTAGTGGTAGCATTCAACGCATCAGGAATAGCTTGTAATTGTGGTAACTCTCTTTTCACTCGGTTTGATTGAACAAGGTCTTGCTGCTCAGTGACTAATTCCTGACTAATTTGAATTGACGTCTCTTGTGATGCCTGTTCAACCTGCTCCAACTGATAACCTGGCGCTTGCCAGATTGGTTTAAAGGCAAAAACGGTGAAAGTGAAGCCCGCTGCTACATAAAGTGGTAAGGATACCTTTCGCCACCAGCTCATTTGATATTCATGGCGCGTTTTTGGCTGACTCATTTCTCGATGTGCGGCGGCAAGGATCTGCTTGTCTAAGGCATCATCTGGTAACGATTTTGCCTGCTGAGAAATGATTTCTTCTAGCTTAAGCCAATCTTGTGAAAATATTTGGTCTGAATTTTGATTGCTATCTTTCATGTTGCTGAGCTCCCGAAGGCTCGCTTAGTAAGTCTTTTAATTTATTGGTTGCATACCTTAAACGGCTTTTCACAGTTTCCTTACCACAATCAAGAATATGAGAAATTTCATCAAGGGACAATCCAGCATCCAACTTTAATAACAGGGTGTTTCTTTGCTCAAACGGCAGTTGGCCAATTTGTTTTCTTAACTCAATCACCAGCGCCTGGCTATTTTGCTTTTCGATATCACTCATCACATGAACCGACTGCTCAAGATTAGCATTGGTATCTTCATATTCGCAATCAGCCAAACGTTTTTTCTCTTTCCGAAAAACATCAATCACATGATTTTGTGCAATGCGGTAAAGATAAGTCGTAAAAAGAGCTTTTGGCTGATAATTCACTCGATTGTTAATCACTTTCAACCAAATCTCCTGAAAACATTCTTCCGCAATTGCACGACTGGAAAACTGTCGCAAACAATATCGAAACAAACCGCCTTTATGCTTAAAATAAAGTAACTCAAAAGCTGAAACATCACCTTTAGCGTATTTAAGCATTAATTGTTCGTCATTTAATTCAGTTTGCATTTGGCAAGTGAACTTGAATTCGGCATTTTTTGCAACATTTGTTTTTTTAATTCTATGTAGTATCTGGCTGGCAGCCATTAAAATATCCTTTCGCCTGGAACAGTCAGCGGAAGTTTTGGTTATTATAAATAAAAAACTCACCCCTCAAATCAACCAATATTTTGATTCAATTCGAAGCAAAACCAGCGTCTTATCGAATACCAACGCTAGAAATCGAAAAAGGGGTTAGCCATCGTTAATTTATCTCGCTCATCCGCTCATTATCCAAAAATGTGCCATACTGATAGACAACAGTCATATTTAGACAAACGATTCATCCGCCAATTGCCCCATTAACTTAATATTTATCGAGGCTTTTTAGATGGTAACAATGAAAGCAGGATTGATTTTTCTTTGCTTGATAGGGCTTAAAATAAACCACCAGGCTAAATCAGAAGAAACTCCGGTCGCTAATCAGCCATCGTCAAAAAAACAACCTGTTGATGACAAACCGTCGATGTTTTTTTCTGTCTCACTGAGTAGTTTAAAACAAAATACCTCGGCTGATGAGCTTTTATGGATAGATGTTGATGAACATCAACACTTGATATTGAAACATCAAACCAATGGACGAAAACAAAGAGGCAATGTTCTACTGCTTCATACGCAAGGGGAAAATGCCGACCATATCAGACTCATTCAGCCTTTATCGAAACAACTCACTCAATTGGGCTGGAATATATTCATTCCTAATATTGCACGCGAAAATTTTCCGTCAGATTCTTTTGAGCAAAACAAAACATCAAAAGGAAATGGCAATGCGGCCAAACAACTAAGCGACATACCCACACTCGAATCACCGGATACCGCCGCACAAAAAAACGATAATAATGTTCAACCGGCTCTCAATTCAGAGAATTCAGCTTTTCAGAGTAGCCGCTCCTATCAGGATTACTATATAACACTTTGCCAATCTATTTTAGATCAAACGGAACTAAATAAACGACCTTATATTATTATCGCTAACCAAAATGCCGCCTATTGGAGTCTAGCGTGCCTTAATATGTTAGATGATTCGACTCCCATTATTTTCCTACATCCTCAACTTCCTAAAGGAGTCGTCGACAATTTAGCGGAACTATTTGTAAAACAAACCCATTCGATCTTTTCTTTTCACACAAACATCATCGGTAAAGACACTTTTAGCAAAACTTTCAAAAAACAACTCTGGCACTCTAAATTGCAACGATTCAATATAGGAATGCTGGCACCATCAAAACTGCAACTCGAAAATACCGTTGTTGCACGCTCGATTACTGGTTGGATCGATAAACAACGGAAAAAGTAACGATACAGGTTTTAAATCAAATCAAATCAATTTTAATTTTTAGCCATTTTGGCAACAAAAACTCTAGTTTCTGATAAAACAAATAGATAGAAAACCTCATCTTTTCCATCAAAATAAATTTTTAAAGAATATAAACCCATTATTTATTGTTTTTAGAATCACTCATTCGTTAAAAATCAACAATACACAGACTTAATAAAAATAATTATTTACTCTTTTTTCCTTTTATATAAATCTGAAATTTAGAAGCCACTATTTTAAATTTATTAAAAAAACAATCAACTAATCGACAAATAATGGCTAATTTAGTAAAAAAATAAAAAATAACCTGCTTTTTTTGCTTATTTTCAATATTTTTTTTGTATTTTTTTGTATTCAGTTATACACTTCGCAATGAACTAACTACATTCAAAAAAAGTGGAGAATATCATGGCCAAAGGCGGCGTTAAGAATAATATGAAAAAGGCAGCAGCAAAAAAAGCAGCTCCTAAGAAAGTATCGGCTAAAAAAGTAGCTCCTAAGAAAAAGATAGCAGCAAAAAAATCAGCTCCTAAAGCTATGGGCGTTGACAAAGCAATTGCTAGTGCTAATTCAGCATGTGATAAAGCAAATGCTGCTGTCAAGAAAGCTGAAGCAACTTTAAAGTCACTCGTTTCAAAAGTGAATGCTGCGACTAAAGTAGTAGCGGCTAAAAAAGGCGCTACCGCTAAAAAGAAAACAACTGCAGCTAAAAAAGCAATTAAATCAGCAATAGCCGCTAAAGCAAATGCAGCTGCTAAAGCAAAAGCGCATAAAGCCAATGTTAAATCTGCTAAAGATGCTCAAAAAGCAGCTAACGCATTACTTAAAGCAATGACAGCCGTTAAAGGTAAAATGGTAAGCGCAGCCAAGAAAGATGCTAGTGCCATTACACGTTT
>JAUUYO010000179.1 GCA_030590405.1 Kangiellaceae bacterium | reverse complement strand
AGGCTAATAAGTGGCGCTAAAACGCAAAAGTGTTCACGTTCAGCCGTCATTCGGTGTTCATCATCAGCGCCAATTGGTGTTCACGATGACCGCCATTCGGTGTTCACCATGGGCGCGAATACGCAGCAGAAAAATCCAAATGTATTATTTCACCTAAATCATCTCGCAAACTTAACTTAGAGTCGGCTTCAACTGTTTTTAATGGGTTAAAAAAATAACCATCCCCATTTTGATATTTAACAGGCAAAAATTCACCATCACACGTTATCAACGGACATAGAGCATTATAAGCTTTTTTATTTAAAAAAAGTCGTCCGCTTGCAACGTAAATATCAGGGATTACTTTGTTCTTATCTTCGCTATGTCTTATACCAAAATCAAATTCTAAAGGAGTGGTATATATTTCCGTTAAACTAATCGGTAAGTTACTAAAGTTAATGAAATTATCGATGTCGTCGTCACCAAGCTCTTCCACAATGTCGTCGATCTGATCTTCGTCGAAATAGAATCCTAAGTAATTGTGTGTATCAGAAATGAGTTTATAGATCATTTTTTTAGTCCTGTCTTAGGCATGACATTGGATGGTACGCGTCCATTTTGCAGCGCGGGTCGCCAGCGTTTCCCATATGTGCAGCAAGCCGTGAAGAATCATGTTTCTCTTTTCTCAATTCTTTCCGCGACATTAGGCCGGACTCTAGTCTGTACGCATCGAGTTTTTCTGCAATTTCACCTTTAACTCTAAACGCCGCAAAATCCGTTGTTGTCGGTTTCTCAATTTTAGCAAATTCAGTAAGTAGTTTTTCAGCGTGTGTATGTTCTGGTCTGATATGAGGGTACATTTCCGTATATATCCAAGAGCTTGTTAGGTAATAATTTGGGGCATTGTACCGCACCTTATTAGACAAAAAGAATAGACGTCGTTCGCAGTTAAGCGTTATTTCGTATTTTATTGAACATTGAGATTTATATGCGGATAATGAATTTATTCGCGCTTGTTAGATAATTTGGGGCAGAGTCAATAAAAGTAAATGCCCGCAATTGGCCGAATGAAGAAGTTAACTAAAACATCGAAGATGAAACAAAATAATTAAGAATATCAGACAGACTTTCTCTAAACACTTTTCAAATAGTAGTCTGTTATCATTTAAGCTCAAGATTCCACCCACCTTGCCGTTTGCTGACTTTGCCCAAGAACCCGAAGGTTCAGGTGGGAGTTCCGCGATTTAATTTAGGCTTTCCGCTCCAAGTTTACAACTTGCTCGGACTTGCACACCAAAAATCAACAAGAGCACCCTGGGATGATATTATCGGCTCATGGACTACAACAGCTAGGCGAACAAGGCAGGTAGAGACTCGATTATATACAGGTGATCGTGGAAAATACATAGTAACTTGAATATTGACTATTCTTTTAGATTAAATCCGATTGAGCGTTAGAAGCCAGCGCGGTATCAACCTTGTCCTGCAACTTTTGCATGCGCTGATTGATTTCATTGGTTTCTTCGAGACCTGTCGATTCTCCGTGCAACAGCTCATAGGATAAATTGAGAGCCGCCATGACCGCAACCCGCTCTAAGCCCATGATGCGCCCACCTTCTTTTATTTCTCGCATGCGGGTATCGAGCGCTCGGGCAGCTTCTTGTAATTTGAAGATTTCATCATCTGGGCTGGCAACGTGATATTCACTGCCCATGATGTGAACGCTGACAGGCTTATTTTCGGCCATTAACTGATTTCCTTCAGTTTTTCGATCATTGCTTCTATCTTGCCACTGGCCAGTTTATTTTTATCCAGCAGGTTTTGTCGATCGAGTCGCAATTGTCGATTTTCTGACTGTAATGCATCGAAGGATTTCAAAAGCTTTGAAACGCTACCTTCAAGTTGCGAAAGATTTGAGGTTGTCATGGCAAACTATTGTTTTTAAGCGTGATTTTAATATAAGGCGCATCCAGCCAATGGTCAATGGTATAATGCTTAAAAATGCCATAATTTAACTAATATTGAGTAATTGAGCCGAAAAATGAATGATTTTTCACAAAATTTTGAAAATTTGTATGAATCCTTTGACGATATCCTCGCCGAGGCTGATTGTGAAATTAATGCGTCTGAATTCCAGGGGATCCTGGCAGGAATGATTTCTGGGGGGTTAAAGTCGACCGATAAACATTGGCAATCAGTGATCCTTGATATCGCCAATGATGGCCATGCTTTGTCTGCTGATGCGCTCAGTGAACTCGAAAAAGTGTTTGCTGAAAGCCAACAAGCCTTTATTGATCAGAATGTTTTAGCTCCCATATTGCTACCAGATGAGGAATATCCTCTGATTGATCGACTTGAAGCCATGTCTTTCTGGTGTCAGGGTTTTTTACTTGGTTTTGGACTGCAATTAGGTGATACATCGATCGATAATTCTGAAATTACCGAATCATTACAAGATATCAGCGAAATCTCCCAATTAGAATTGACCACCGACGATAGTGAAGAAGCGAAATTCGCTTTAAACACCCTTATTGAACACATTAAAGTAGCGGTCAAGATGATTTATATGGAGTTAGTGATTAAAAAAGAGTTGGTTGATGTTAATTCAGTCGATGGCAATGATACTTATCATTAGAAGTAATGGCTACGGGCTAGGAAAAGAAAACCGCGAGGTGTACCTGTAGGTCGAGAAGCCTTTCCCGACAATTCGTGCAACACCCATAATTTTGTCGGGAAGGGCTTCCCGACTTACGTAAAAATATTTCCCCGTGATGAGTATATTTTAAAGTTTTAGAGAGAAAACCATGATCAAAAAAGCAGAATTTGGCCGGCGGCGGCGTAAATTAATGAATTTTATGGGGAATAATTCGATTGCGATCCTGCCTTCCGCATCAGAGCTAGTACGAAGTCGCGATACCGATTTCAGGTTCCGGCAACACAGCGATTTTCATTACTTATCTGCTTTTCCTGAGCCGGAAGCGGTGTTGGTTTTACTGCCCGGGCGTGAGCAAGGTGAATACATTATTTTTTGTCGGGAAAAAGATGAAGTGATGGAAACCTGGCATGGTCGCCGCCATGGTCAGAGCGGCGCTAAAAAACAATTTGGTTGTGATGATGCTTTTCCGATTGACGATATCGATGATATTTTGCCGGGATTGATGGAAGGTCGCGAACGCATTTATTATGAATTTGGTAATCAAGCTGAATTTGATAATCGCATTATGGGCTGGATCAATATCTTACGCGGGCAAGTCAAGCAAGGCGCGCACCCGCCCGGAGAATTAATTGATTTAAGCCATGTTTTGCATGATATGCGGCTATTTAAAAGTAACGCGGAAATTGAAGTGATGCGTAAGGTAGCCAAGTTATCCGCTGACGCGCATATTCAAGTAATGAAAATATGCCAACCAGGTATCAACGAATTACAAATCGAAGCCGAAATCAAATATCAGTTTGCTAAACAAGGCGCTCGTTTTGAAGCCTATAATTCAATTGTTGCTGGTGGCGAAAATGCTTGTATTTTGCATTATGTCGAAAACGATTGTGAACTCAAAAATGGCGACTTGTTACTGATTGATGCAGGGGCTGAGTTGCAAGGATATGCAGCCGATATCACCCGAACATTTCCGATCAACGGTAAGTATAGTGATGAGCAACGACAAGCTTACCATTGGGTATTAAAAGCTAATAAACAAGCGATTAAGCAAGTTAAACCGGGTAACCCATGGACCAAACCTCATGAGACAGCGGTTAGAGTATTGACCGAAGGGTTGCTTGAAATGGGCATCTTAACTGGCGATATCGATGAGTTAATCGATCAACAAGCTTATAAAGTTTTTTATATGCACAAAACCGGACACTGGCTAGGGTTAGATGTACACGATGTGGGGGATTATCTGATTGATAAAGAACCCAGAATTTTGGAACAAGGCATGGTGTTAACCGTGGAGCCGGGCTTATATTTTTCCCCAAAAACCAAAGGACTAGATAAAAAATGGTGGGGCATTGGCATTCGTATCGAAGACGATGTGTTAGTGACCAGTAAAGGTCATGAGGTTTTGTCTAAGTCAGCGATTAAAGAAATTAACGCAATCGAAAAATTAATGGTCAAGCCAACTTGAAAAAATTTGACATTATTATAGCTGGTGGCGGAATGGCTGGCGCAACCGCGGCGCTTGCGCTTGCACGATTGCCATTAACCATCGCGTTGGTCGAGCCTGTTGCACCACAGCTTGATGCCAGTCCCAGTTTTGATCAACGGGCGGTGGCCTTATCAGCCGCGTCGGTGAAAATTTTTAAAACCCTCGGCATTTGGCCGAAGATCCAATCGCTCGGCTGTCCGATTAACGATATTCATATTTCAGATCAAGGCCATTTTGGCTTCACCCGCTTACATGCCGATGATTATGGGGTTGATGCTTTAGGCCAGGTGATCCCACTTGATCAAACTGGTCCGATTTTATGGCAGGAAATTCGCCAGACAAAAAATATTCAGCTCTACAGCCCTGCCAATATAAGCGCGATTGATTCAATTGAATCTCAACAACAAAATGGTCAGATCAGCGTTAAATTAAGAGACGATAGCGGGGAGCAACAAACCCTGGCTAGTCAACTTTTGTTGGCCGCAGATGGCACTTTTTCATCAACCGCCAAAATGGCGGGTATTCAAATACAAAGAGACAGTTATCAACAGCACGCGGTGATCGCCAATATCTCGACAGAGCTGGCTCACAACAACCGCGCCTTTGAACGATTCACCAATCAGGGACCACTTGCATTACTCCCGCTGACCAGAAATCGCATGTCGCTGGTTTGGTGTCAAACCCCTGAAAATGCTGCGACCGTGATGAGTTATACGGATCATGAATTTATCCAACAATTGCAAACCGCCTTTGGTTATCGACTCGGGCAAATCAGCAAAGTGGGTGAGCGAACCCAGTATCCTTTAGCCTTGCATTTACCCAAAAAGGTTTTTAACGGCAGAGTGTTATTGTTAGGGAATTCTGCGCATACCTTACACCCGATCGCAGGTCAGGGATTTAACTTGGGGCTACGAGATATCGCCGCTTTATTTGATTCAATTTTGCAAGCACAAACAAGTGGTGAAGATATTGGTAGCGAAAGATTTTTAAATAATTATCAAGCGCAAAGGCAGCCCGACTGGAATCAAACGATTAGCGCGACAGACTCATTAGTTCGATTATTCAGCAATGACTTTTTGCCGTTAGTTATTGCCAGAAATAAAGCGTTATGTGTGTTAGATAAATTCCCTTTTGCAAAACAAAAACTGGCGATGACTGCGATGGGCTTTAGTGGTGAATCTGCCCAGTTAACCCGTGGCATCATGCCCACATAATGAAGTTCAATCATTTGGCTTAAGCTAATATTACAGCTTTAAACCAGGTTTAAGATAAACAGGAACCAAAGTGTCTACAACAGGAACCAGAGTGTCTACAAAATTTGATATTGTGATTGTCGGTGGCGGAATGGTCGGTCTTGCGATGGCCGCTTCGCTGGCTGAATCGGGTCTAAAAATTATTCTTATTGAACAACAAAATCTACCTGATGTTCAGTCAATGGATTTATTAACTAATCATCCGGTTGAGGATCAGGACTTTGATGTTAGAGTCAGCGCGATCAGCCCTGGCAATCGCAGTTTTTTAACTCAGCTGAATGCCTGGCAAAATATTCCGGCACAAAGACAAGCCAATTACCATAAAATGAAAGTCTGGGATGGCGATGGGACTGGAAAAATCGAATTCTCTGCGGCGCAAATTGCTCAGCATGATTTAGGAGTAATTGTTGAAAACAATCTAGTGCAAGCCGCATTATTAAAAACCGATCAGGCCTATGGTAATATTCATTGCTGCAATGGCGTACAGTTGCAACAACTGGAAAGCCTGGATGATCGGGTGAATATTCAATTAAGTGACGGCACTGAAATGAGTGCGCAGCTACTTATTGGTGCCGATGGGGCGAATTCTCTGGTAAGAGAAAAGCTGTCGATTGAGTCAAAACAAACGCCTTATTCACAAGTTGCCTTTGTGGCTAATGTCAAAACCGAAATATCCCACCAAAATACCGCATGGCAAAGATTTACCCCTTCCGGTCCGGTGGCTTTTTTACCATTGGCCAATGAGGATCTGTGCTCGGTAGTTTGGTCACTCGATCAGGATAAAGCGGATAAAATTGCCAACCTGAGCAGCGATGAATTTGCTGAAAAATTGCAACAGGCTTTTGAGTCGCGACTCGGCCAGGTCACCGCGGTTTCAAAACACTTTGGTTTTCCGCTGATCAAGCGTCACGCGCAAAGTTATTTAGCGGATCGGGTGGCGCTGGTCGGTGATGCCGCTCACACCATCCATCCGTTAGCTGGTCAGGGGGTGAATCTGGGATTTCAGGATGTAGCCTGTTTGTCGAAATTGATCGTGAGTTTACATCAGCAGCAAAGAGATTTTGGTCTTAAACAAAATTTAAGACCTTTTGAGCGGGAAAGAAAAACTGAAAATATGCTTATGCAAAATGCCATGAGCGGTTTTAAATACTTATTTGCTAATCAAAGCATGCCGGTAACTTTGCTGCGAAATTTTGCCATGTCAGCGCTGGATAAATTGCCGATGGCGAAAGAGATGATGATTAAAAAAGCCATGGGGTTGTAGGCAAAAAATTCTTCGTAAGAAATTGGCTAAGAATATTAACGATAAAATAACTAGAAAGAAATAGGCGAGTAAAAATTAATGGCTATTAAACGTGACATTACATTAGTTGACGAATTACGTAACCAACCCGCTGAAAATACATTGGTTGAATTTAAGCATAATAATTTTAAGCCTGACATGGTGGGAAAGTTGTGTTCTGCACTATCGAATGCCGCACGTATTACTCAAAAAGATTACGCCTATGTGTTGTGGGGCGTCCAAGATGGATCTCATGAAATTATTGGGACTATTTTTGAGCCAAGTAAAGAAACTGTAGGAAACCAAGTTTT
>JAUUYO010000233.1 GCA_030590405.1 Kangiellaceae bacterium | reverse complement strand
CTGCAGCTCATCGTCATAAATAATATTAGCTGGTTTAATATCGCGGTGGATCACTTTTTGTCGATGGGCGTAGTCGAGCGCGTCTGTCATCTGGATCATCAACTGGTAGACCAGCGCTGGTGGAAGCAGTTTGTCCGATTTTATAAATTCAGAGAGTGGTGCACCAGTCAACAAATCCATCGCAATATAACCCAAAGTTTGATTGGAATGGGATTGTTGCTCTTCGCCAACATCGTAAATTGTAACGATATTTGCATGGCTTAGATTACCGGCAGTTTCAGCCTCTCTAAAAAATCGTTGTTTGGTTTCAATCAACGACTCGCCGTCCAGCTCATCGCTCAGTTGCAATGTTTTGATTGCCACATAACGGTTGATTTTTGGATCAACACCTTGAAAAACAACTCCCATCGCTCCTTTGCCAAGCATACCATCGACTTGATAACGGCCAAAGTTGCTTACATTAAGTATGCTGTTGACCTGTGTCGTTATTTTTTCGCCATCGGGGTCGATAACCAAAGTTTGCTCCAGTTCGGACTCTTCATTTGCTTCAGGCGTAAGCTCAGACATTCTCTCCAGACTTGGAGAAAAGCGGTTGTCGTGGGATAAAATCCATCCATGCAGTCTTTTTGCCAGTGAGGTATTGCGGTGAGCTTCGGCTTCTATGGCTATTTCGTAAACACTATCGATCAACTTAATATCGGGGTTACTCTGCTCTAAATGAGGTAATAATTTTTCAAGATTTTGAGTGTTATAAAAGATCGGTATGGCATCGAGTAATAACTCATTTTGGCGTTTATTCTGCTCGACAAAATAACTCATCTCGGTGCTATAACCCAGTTGTAAAATCCAGCTAACCAAACATAACAACAGGATCAGGCTAACCGACATCCATAAATATTGACTAACAAAAAATGATTGCAACAAGAATAAAATAATAATACTTGATAAAAGAATAACCGCTTGTGTTTTTACGGATAAAACTTTCATCCGAAAAATCCCAAACAATAAGCCCAGCATCAATAAATACTTAAAAATGAATATCAACCAGTTTGAATACAAATATTCGTCATTGATTAAACCGGAAAGGGATATCACGACTGCATCAGAGCCGTTATTCGATAAATCATCAATCAAAATAACAGGGCTAACCAATGATGTCTCAGTATCGATTAGTTGCTGGTAGGTAACGCTTCTCGGCATCAGTCCTATCGGATAAATCTCACCTTGATAACCAAAAGCATAGCTATGTTCGGTAAATTCAAGCTTGTTTTCGATGGAGAAAATAAGCTTAACCAACGAGGACGGCTGTGGCCTTGACTGTTCATAATTGATAATCACCTGGCCAATAAAAGAAGGGTAATATTTTTCACCACTTCTCCAGATTATCTGGTTGGGTGAAATTACCTGACTCGATGAGATTGATAGGCCAGGTTGTAGCGCTAGTTTGGTTTGAGAAGATGCTCGCCAGTTAATCTCTTCTACTTCCCGAATCGGGTTGAATAGATCCAGAGCTATTAATTTATCAATGGTTGTTGGAGCTTTTGTTAGCGATGGAACGGAGTTGCTCTTTTTTGCAGATAGCAAAACGGATTTTTCGGTTAACCAGGTATATTCTGGCTGAGACAATTGTTCGAGAAAGCCATCCTCATAGCGTCCCATAAAAGCAAAAGTCGCCTGTGGAAATTTTTGGGCCAGCATTTTAATTTTATTGAGGCCAATGAGATCAAAATTAATATCTAACAGCCGGATCAGTTTTGATTGGTCTACGTTGGTCCTGTCGACTTTTGACCATAAATTCAGATTGGCCGATTCCAGTGAGTCGAGATAGCCGTGATTCTCACCCCAAATCCCCATTGTCATAAGACCAAGCCATAGATAAAACCAGCCGGTTTTTTTAAGTGGAATTTGGGGTGTTCGCATCAGTAAGTGTCTATTCCGGTTAATTATTGTGTAACTTGTTGACATAGTTACATTATTTTTATTGTGGTTTTATTAGCTTAAGTTAATTTGGGTGCCCGATAATCCTGCTAATTCTAGCCCAATTGCTGCTAGTTTGTCCCGTACCAGTTCTTAGTTTAGTTAAAAATCAGTGCATTATCGGATTAATTATTCATATTTTTTTACAGTTTGAAGCATCGATGCCGCCCGAATCTACAAACAAAAATGTGCTTGATTGGGAGTCTTAACCAGCTTAAACATCAAAATTTTGAGCATGAGAATGCCGCTTGCGCTAAATGTAACGCGTTAGGTTGATTGGGAATTGAGATATCGATGATAAATACCGGAAATCTAAGGGAAAAAGATTTGACTACTGGTTTCTACGGTATATAATTCAAACAGCTTGAAAGTAAGTTTTATATTTATGCACAAATTTTCGATGGTTTACCCTTGGTACTTCGTTCTGTTTTTCATAAGTAATAGCAAAACTTCCAGCAAAAACGCCTTGAGTCTGCTTTTCAGGCTCAGAGCATAAATTACTTTTTTAAAATAGGATACACATATGTCTGATACTACTACTGGTACAGTAAAATGGTTTAACGAATCTAAAGGTTTTGGTTTCATCGAGCAAGAAAACGGACCTGACGTTTTTGCACATTTCAGTGCAATCTCTGGTTCTGGTTTCAAAACTCTTGCTGAAGGCCAAAAAGTTGAGTTCACAGTAACTCAAGGTCAAAAAGGACCTCAAGCAGAAAATATCGTAGCTCTTTAATTTTAAATTGCTATGTAGCTTGCAGCATTTGATGCAAGTAAAAAATTAAGGCACATCCCTCAGGGTTGTGCCTTTTTTGTGTCTATTAAGAATCTAATCCTCCCTAAGAGTCTGATAAAAAAGGATAACCTCATGAAAAATCTCATATTATCAACCATGTTACTTGGTCTGTTATTCGCTAATTCTGGTTTTGCAGCAGATGACAGTTTTGCAGGCGTAGAAGCCAGTTTGAAAAAAGCGATGCAATCATCACTTAGAACTGAAAAAGAAATAAAACGGGATCGCAATCGCATGCCGATTGAAACCCTAAAGTTTTTTGGCTTGCAGTCGGATATGAAGGTGATTGAACTGTTGCCGGGCGGCGGTTGGTATACCAAGCTTCTTGCACCGGTACTGGCTGAAAAAGGCGAGCTTTCGGTTGCCATGGGGACTGGTCGTGTATCAAAAACATTAGTTGGAAAGCCTGGAATGGGGTTTATTAATTTCATCAACGATAACGCCAATATCCGTAAAGAAAAAGGTGACCGTTTTTACTCACTGGATAAATTTGACCTTGGCGAAAAAAATATCGACATGATATTTACTTTCAGAAATTATCATAATTTCGGTTTTGAAGGCCGACAATTGATGAATCAAGCAGCATTCAAAGCGCTTAAGTCAGGTGGTATTTATGCCGTCGTTGACCATACCAGACGACATATGCAAAAACTGGATAATGAAAATGGTCGTCGAGTTGACCCTGTTTTGGCAATCAAAGAAATTCAAGATGCTGGTTTTGTGTTGCTAGATTATACCGATTTGCACTATCGTGTGGATGATGAATTAAGGTATGAGGTGGGCCGTAAATCGGTGGCAGGAAATACAGACCGGTTTACTTTGAAGTTTAAAAAGCCGTAACAGCGACACCAAACGATACTCACCTCTGAAATGATGGTGAGTATTTTGGTTATTCTTAAATTCGGGCTAATTGGTTTTCCATAGTTCGGCAGTGTCTTTTTATGAAAGAGCAACTGGCATCCAACCCGTCCATAGAACAAATAGTCTTTTTGATCCGGCCAATATTTCCGTATAATCTAGCATTAGCTAACGTAGCAACTATTTTAAGGCAAATAAAATGAGTAACACTTTCGTAGCAATTCTAATGGGGTCCGATTCTGACTGGCCCTGCATGCAAAACACTTTAAAAATCCTAAATGATTTAGGCATTAAAGCCGAAGTTAAAGTCACATCGGCTCATCGAACCCCGGCGGCGACTCATGAATATGTCAAAGATGCTGAAACCCGTGGATGTGCGGTGTTTATCTGCGCTGCAGGACTAGCAGCTCATTTGGCCGGTGCGGTTGCAGGACTTACCACTAAACCGGTAATCGGTGTACCTATGGATGGTGGCCCGTTGAAAGGTCAAGATGCTTTATTATCCACCGTTCAAATGCCAGCGGGTGTGCCAGTAGCGACCGTTGCTATTGGTAAAGCAGGGGCAAAAAATGCTGCTTATTTAGCTGCGCAAATGCTTGCAGTAGCTGATCCAGTCGTTGCGAAAGCAGTTGCCGATGATCGAGCAGCCAACGCTCAAGCGGTAATGGATAAAGACGCTCAGCTGCAAGCCTCGCTTAAATAGATTTGATTTATTAACTAGCGATGAATTTCTGGCAACTGGATCTCGCGGTAAAAACCTTAAAAGCCGGTGGGGTTATTGCTTATCCCACTGAGTCGGTTTATGGGCTGGGTTGTGATGCCAACAATTTAAAAGCCATTGCCCGATTGCTGGCAATTAAACAGCGCTCTTATAAGAAAGGACTGATCGTATTGGTCAGTGATATCCAGCAAGCATTGCCGCTGTTATCCCCCCTTAGCTCAGCTGAAATTGGCTTCATCAATCAACCGTCAACCAGAGCAACCACCTGGCTTATCGGTAAACGCCCAGAGTTGTCTTCGCTATTGATCGGAGAACACTTAAAACTTGCTGTAAGAATAACCTCCCATCCGATTGCCAAAAGCCTTTGTGAAAGGTTTAAAGGGCCCATTATTTCAACCAGTTGCAATGTCAGTGGCAAGCCAACCACTTTGCTAGTTTCAAAGGTTAGAAATAAAATGACTTTAAAAGTCGATCATATTGTTAGCGGCGATTGTTACGGTCAACCTCCCTCCAAAATTATTGATTTACAAACCAGAGCTGTCATTCGCGATTAGGTTACTCAGAATGCCTTTTATCCATTGAAAAGCGGTTTTAGATTTTTCTATGATGAGATTCAGATATAAGAAGAATGTCTAAGTCTATCTTAT
>JAUUYO010000066.1 GCA_030590405.1 Kangiellaceae bacterium | reverse complement strand
GTTTCATCCCAATGTCCTCACCGCAAGCTATTGGAAGCCTGGCCTTATCTTTTTCAGAAAAGGTTATTTTGCATATTGCAGAAAATATGTTGGGTGAAACCTTTACCGAAATGGATGATGAAATTGCCGATTTAGTCGGTGAGCTAACTAATATGGTGACTGGTGGTGCCAAAAAACTGCTTGATGAAAAAGGATTTGATTTTGATATGTCAACGCCAACAGTGATCCGGGGAAAAGGACAACAAATATCTCACGTTGGTTCTGGTGGCTCGGTTATTATTATTCCGTTTACTACGGAAGTTGGCGATTTTTATGTTGAAGTTTGTTTTAAAAATAAAAGATGATTTTGGCTACAGGCTTTTATTTCCCCCGGTTGGTTACAGGGATATTTACGAAATGTTGAGAAAAATTATTAGATTAGATTAGATCGATAGTAAATAATTTGAAGGTTGGTTATTCGACGGAATTAAAATGAACCCGGAAGTGAATTTCTCCTGGGTTCTTTTTTGTTGAGATGTCTTTGATAAATGAATAAAAAACAACCCTTTTTAGTGTGATTTTAATTCCTGTTGTTGATCAACCAATTTCGCCAAAGCTTGTTCGGTATTGACGAGTTTTTCTTTTTCTTTTTCAACAATAGCTGCTGGTGCATTATCGACAAACCTGGCGTTGCCCAATTTACCACTGAGTCGCTTATTTTCATTGTTGAGCTTATCGATTTCTTTTTGCAGTCGGTTAACTTCTGCATCGATGTCGATCAGGCCTGCTACTGGTACCAGTATTTCCAGAGTGCCAGCCAGCGCGGTGGAAGAGGGCGGAGCGGTTTCTTCTGTAGGCAAAATTTTGACGCTTTCAAGACGAGCCAGTGAAGATAAGAATCCCTGATAATCCTTCAATCGTCTCTGATCTTCTTCAGCGGCATTTTTAAGCAACAAATTAACCGGCTTATTGGGCGAAATATTAAGCTCACCACGGATATTTCTTACCCCGGTAATCAAAGACTGGATCCAGTCGATATCATTGTTCACGGCTTGATCAATTGAAGAGGCATCATAAATAGGAAAAGGAGCCAGCATGATCGAATCACTGCTAGTCGCTACCATCGGTTTAAGCCGTTGCCAGATCTCTTCGGTAACAAAGGGGATCATCGGATGCAATAATCGCATCATGGATTCGAGAATATTGACCAAGGTGTAACGGGTGCCGCGCTTTTGCGCTTCGTTTGATTCTTCGCTATTTAATACCGGTTTGGATAGTTCCAGGTACCAGTCACAATAATCATTTTTACTAAATTGAAACAGTGCTTTGGTAGCCAGATCAAACCGATACTCATTGGTGTGAGTTTCAAAGGCTTTTAGCGCTTGATTAAATCGTCCGATGATCCACTTGTCGGCAATACTGAAATCCAGTTGCTCTGATGCTTTCGGATCAAGTCCTTTACCGCAATCTTTGTCATCGGTATTCATCAATACAAAACGAGTGGCGTTCCATAATTTGTTGCAGTAATTTTTATAACCTTCAACTCGGCCCAGATCAAAGTTGATATCTCGGCTAGTGGAAGCCAGTGCGCAAAAGGTCATTCTTAAGGCATCGGTTCCGTAAGATTCAATTCCTTCGGAAAATTGCTTACGAGTAGCCTTTTCAATTTTTGTCGCCGCTTTAGGATTCATTAAACCGCTGGTTCTTTTTACCACCAATGGTTCAAGTTCAATGCCGTCAATTAAATCAATCGGATCGAGTACATTGCCTTTTGACTTTGACATTTTATCGCCGTTTTCATCGCGAATAAGGCCGGTGATATAAATTTCTTTAAAAGGGACTTTGCCGGTAAACTTTAAGGTCATCATAATCATTCTGGCGACCCAGAAAAAGATGATATCAAAACCGGTCACCAGTACGCTTGATGGTACAAAATCTTCTAGTTCTGGTGTCTTTTCTGGCCACCCCATAGTGGCAAACGGCCATAGTGCCGAGGAGAACCAGGTGTCCAGTACATCGTCATCTTGCTTTAAGATTATCTCATCAGATAAATTGTTTTCGGCCCTGACTGTTTGTTCGTCTTCTGCCACATAAACATTCCCTTGTTCATCATACCAGGCTGGAATGCGATGGCCCCACCATAACTGGCGGCTGATACACCAGTCCTGAATATTATTCATCCAGTGGTAGTAAGTCTTGTCCCAATTTTCCGGCACAAATTTGATCTCACCATTTTTAACCACATCAATCGCCGGTTTGGCAAGGGAGGCGGTTGCAACATACCACTGATCGGTTAACAAAGGTTCAATGATCTCGTGACTGCGATCGCCTCTGGGAACCATTAACCCATGGTCTTCGGTTTTTTCCAGTAAATTGAGACTGTCAAATTCTTCAACAATTAATTTTCTGGCGACAAAACGATCTTGTCCGGTGTATTTTTCGGGTAATTGGTTGGGGTAATCGTCGATGGGAGTTCCACCAAATTGAAAAACTTCGGCCTGTGCCAGCACGGTGGCAGTAGGGCTAAAAATATTGATCAAAGGCAATTGGTGGCGTTTTCCGACTTCATAATCGTTAAAGTCATGGGCGGGAGTTATTTTTACGCAACCGGTGCCAAACTCCATATCCACATAATCATCAGCAATAATTGGAATGCGTCGGTTAACCAGGGGTAAGTCGATAAATTTACCAATTAAATTTTGATAGCGCTCATCTTTTGGATCAACCGCCACTGCCGAATCTCCCAGCATCGTTTCTGGTCGAGTGGTTGCCACCACTAAATAATTTTTACCATCTAAAGTTTTTTCGCCGTCAGCCAGAGGATAACGGAAGTGCCACATAAAACCTTTTTCGTCATGGTTTTCAACTTCCAGATCAGAAATAGCCGATTGAAATTTAGGGTCCCAGTTAACCAGACGCTTGCCGCGATAAATGGTTTTATCTTTATAAAGCTGGATAAAAACTTCCTGCACTGCTTTGGAGAGATTCTCATCCATAGTAAAGGCTTCTCTATCCCAGTCTGGTGAGTCACCCAGTCGTCGCATTTGCTGAGAAATTGTTCCGCCGGATGATTCTTTCCATTGCCAGACTTTTTCGATAAATTCATCACGGGTAAAATCAGTGCGTTTTTGACCCAACGCATTGAGCTGACGTTCGACCACCATCTGGGTGGCAATACCCGCATGGTCGCTACCACACTGCCATAAAGTATTATCGCCTTTCATGCGGTGATAACGGGTGAGGGTGTCCATGATGGTATGTTGGAAGGCGTGGCCCATATGCAAACTGCCGGTCACATTGGGTGGCGGGATCAATATGCAATAAGGATTGCCGTCACCGCTGGCTTTAAAATTGCCATCGGCTTCCCATTTTTTATACCATTTTTGCTCAATATTTTCGGGGCTGTAGGATGTGTCCATTATTTTTCTAATTTCTCTATAAAATATGTCTAAAAAGTAAGTCGGTTATGAGATGATTAAGCTGAAATTTTCCGGTGATTAAGCGGATAACCTCTTTTTCGATAAAACTTAAATCGGTTGCGGGCTTTTTCTTTATTTTCATCATCGCCAAAGGCATATTCAAACACCCAGTTGAACTGGCTAAAAAATAATGGCACTTCACTGGCCAGGTTAATCAAAATATCTGGATGAATACTGGGTTCCTGGCCAAACCCAATTTCGATCGGCGGTCTGGTATTTTCATCTTCGCCAACTAATTGATGAGGTAAAAAACTTTTGGCATCTTGGGTCCAAAGTATTTCATCTATTTTTTCGGCAAGTTTTTTATTCTCCGTATGAATAAATACTTTTTGCCCTTTACGGTAACCTCGTTTTACCACTTCAGTAATATGAGCTAAAGGCAATTTGTTGTGTTCGCTTTCAACGGAATAAAATTCGATTTGGGTCATAGTGTCAGACTCTCTACAATTTATTATCCGTTGCTTCGATTTAAAATATATTGAGTTAATAGTGGCACCGGTCGTCCGGTAGCACCTTTTTGTTTTCCGCTTTTCCAAGCGGTACCGGCAATATCCAAATGAGCCCAGTGATATTTTTTTGTATAACGGGAAAGGAAGCAAGCCGCAGTAATAGTGCCTGCTCCTTTGCCACCTAAATTACTCATATCGGCAAAGTTGGAATCCAGTTGGTGTTGGTATTCATCCCACAAAGGCAAACGCCAGGCTCGGTCGCCGCAAAGTTCACCCGCATTTAATAATTCGTGAGCGAGTGGATTATGGTTACTTAATAATCCTGTGGCCTGGTCGCCCAAAGCCACAACACAAGCGCCAGTTAAAGTCGCCACATCAATGACCACATCGGGATCAAATCTTTCCACATAGGTCAGCGCATCACATAACACTAATCTGCCTTCGGCATCGGTATTGAGTATTTCAACGGTCTGACCTGATAGAGTAGTGACAATATCTCCTGGACGGCAGGAATTTCCGCTTGGCATATTTTCGGCAGCGGCGATCACCACCACTAGATTAACGGTTAATGCCATTTCCGTGACTGCCACAAAACTGCCAAATACACCAGCTGCGCCGCCCATGTCATATTTCATTTCATCCATTCGCTCGCCGGGTTTTAAGGAAATACCACCACTATCAAAAGTGATCCCTTTTCCAACCAGTACGATCGGTTTTTGCTCGCTGTCTGCGCCGTTATATTTTAATATGATGAGTTTTCCTGAATTTTCTGATCCCTGAGTCACAGCAGTAAATGCGCCCATGCCCATTTCTTTTAATTCCACTTCATCGAGGATTTTGCACTCAATTTTGTCATTGGCAATAGCAAGTATTTTTGCCTGTTCGGCGAGATAGCCAGGATTAGCTATATTAGGTGGCAAATTGGCTAAATCTCTGGCTTTATGAGCGCCTTTAGAAATGGCTAACCCTTCAATAATGGCTTTTTCCCCGATGGCCAAATCTTTACGCGTAGTGACATTAAAAACCAGCCGTCTGACTGGTCGTCTGGCCGCGTCAGATTTGCTTTTGAATTCCTCAAAGGCGTATAAGGTATCTTGAGTGGCTTCAACTGCATGGCGAACTTTCCAATGGGTATCTCGACCTTTCACGTTAAGCTCACTTAAAAAACAGACTGCTTCCATAGAACCTGTTTCATTTAAGGTTGTAATAGCTTTGGCAATCACCGTTTGGTAATGCTTGTCAGAAAAATCTCGCTCTTTGCCGCAACCGATCAACAAAACTCGATCAGAAAGTGTATTAGGTACATTGTGCAGGAGTAGAACTTTGCCCAATTTTCCTTCCATATCGCCACGGCGCAATAAGTTGCTCAGATATCCTTCGCTGACAGAATCAATTTGCTCTCCAGCCTGGGATAGTTTGCGTGACTCAAAAACACCAATAACAACACAAGCGCTGCGTTGTTTTTCAGGATTACCACTTTTTACGTTAAATTCCATCTGAAAGACCTTCGACTGAGTATTTTCATTGAATTAGTTACAAATTATCGCGTTACTATGTCTGTTACATTATCTACAAGCAGTGCTAGAATAGCAGACTAACAAGTGACATCGTTTCGGATAACTGGCTAAAACGAGAGTTTAACCGATAAAACTGTTTTAATTAAGTAAAACTATCACTTTTCTTCCGATTTCGGGGACTAAATTTCAGCTGCTAATGCGCTATTGATGCAATTTGGCCGATAATCGACCAGGTATTTAGTTTGATACTAAAACACTATATTAACAAAGACATTTATCGCGCGACCGGGGGCATATTACTGGTACTTATCTTGATTTTTGTCAGTTCCCGTTTTGTCAGATATATCCAACTGGCGCTCGATGGGACCATTTCCGCAAAAGCGGTGTTTGCTTTATTGGCGCTGCAAATACCTGCCGTTGCAGGCTTTTTGTTGCCACTATCTTTCTTTATCGCTATTTTATTGACGTTTGGGCGGCTGTATTCAGACAATGAATTAGTGGTGGTTCATGGCTTAGGTATTGGTCAGAGGGATTTAGCCAAAATGCTTTTGCCGATGGCTTTTGTTTTCGCTTTGATTGCTGGTAGCCTGTCGACCTTACTCACCCCATGGGCCATCGCTCAAAGCAAGGTGTTAATGGCAGAGCAGGCGGCCCAGGCTAAACTGGGTATTTTTTCAGCGGGACGATTCCGAGAAAATAGCAGCAAAGACGGGATCGTTTTTGTTGAATCAAAAAGCGATAATGGCGTGATCACCGGAGTATTTTCGGTCAGCCGAACCAGTTCAAGGGATGATCAACTCACCACCGAGCTAAAAATACAAACGGCAAAACAGGGCAGGCAGTGGGAAAATGAAGATACCGGCGTGAATTATCTGGTACTTGAGCAAGGTCAGGTTTTCGTCAGAGAGAAAAAGCTTACTCAGGAGAAGCCTTTATTTCAAATAGACCAGTCTTCACAAATAGACCAGCCTTCACAAAAAATTGATGATGAATCAAGCCTGTCCAGTGGCGGCTGGCAAATTACCGAGTTTGCTTCGTTTTATAATCGAATCGTGCAAGATGATTCAATCCAGGTAAAAAATAATACCAAATCGACATCGACTTTTGAGTTATTTAGACATTCAGGTAAGGAGCAATGGGCGGCGATTCATTGGCGCCTGGCTGCGCCATTATCAATCCCGTTAATTTGCCTGTTAGCGGTGCCGCTTTCACGCACTCAACCAAGACAAGGTAAATTTGCGCGTTTATTGCCATCCATTATGATCTATCTAATCTACGTTCTATTGATGATGTATTCTCGTAAATTAATTGAAACGGGGCAAATCCCCAGCCTGCTAGGTTTTTGGTGGATCCATGGCGGTTTGGCAGTGTTTGTTTATTGGCTGTATCGACCGCTAAAAATCAAGCGTAAAAATAAAAAGATAATCGCCGCCAGGGCAAATGCCAATGATTAATCGACTAGAACGCTATATCGCCAGGCATGTTATTTCGGCCAGCTTGTTGATTTTGTTTTTATTGATCATTTTGCGAGCCATGTTTAGTTTTTTAGATGAATCAAAATCGATTGGCAAAGGCAGTTATGAAATGGCCGATGCGTTGTTATTTGTAGCCTTAATGTTACCACAAAAAGTGCTCGAAGTTTTTCCCATGGGAGTGTTAATCGGCTCGTTATTTGGTTTGGGAATGTTAGCGGCTAACAATGAACTTACGGTGATGCGTGCGGCCGGTATGACCACCTGGAAAATAGCTGGTGCGACGCTTAAAGCTTCATTAATACTAATGATTGCGGCGTTAGTCTTGAGTGAAATCGTCGCCCCAGTGGCGAGCAAATCCGCACAACAATTGCGTACGGCAGCGCTAAGTGAAGGAAAGATCTCCCGCTCCGCAACGGGTTTGTGGGCCAAAAGAGACAATCAGATTATTCATATTGCCAGCATTCATAAAAGCGGTGAAATGCATAGTGTCTCGATATTTGAGTTAGACAAAGACTATCGACTGACCAAACTAACCGAAGCCAAAAATGCCAAAATAATCGAAGGAGCCTGGTTTCTTTTTGAGGTGACAGAGGAGTTTTTTCATAGCGATAAAATCGATAAAATCCTGACTGATAAAATCAAGTGGCAAAATCCGCTTGATGAAGACAATATTGAAACGCTAACTTTACAGCCAGAAACGCTGAACATTAAGGGATTGCTTAAATATCAGCAATATCTATCAAACAATACCCTGGACTCAAAGGAAGTGGAGCTGGTTATATGGCAGAAGCTATTTTTGCCTTTATCTATTGCGATCATGATGCTGCTGGCTGCCAGTTTTGTGTTTGGTCCAATGCGAGATGTTTCCATGGGGGCGAGGGTATTGACTGGAGTGATGCTTGGTTTTGGCTTTCATCTGGCTAAGCAATCCTTCGGACCAATTAGTCTGATTTATGGGGTTTCCCCTTTTGTTGGAGCATTTATTCCGCTAGTGGTATTTGCTGGTTTTGCCTATTGGTTGATGCGTAAATCTGGTTGATGTGAAAGTCTGGATGACAGTTCAAAAAAATACTAAAATAAGCTTGTTTTATCAAATTTGGTAGACTATTTTTATAATGCTTGCCTTGGCTTTGGCCTATTTATTAATTTACCAAAATAACTTGGAAAGCTAATAAATATCGGTCTAAACTCAAACTAACGTTTATCTTTTAACCGCATAGCTTAAATTTCGGGTGGCTTGTTCTCCGATCTGGCTTGTCCTCCGAACTGGATGATGTGGCAAGGCTCGGTCCAGATAAAGCTATCCAGCTATTCAGATAAAATTATCCAACTATTGATAAACCTTAAGTTTATTATGGTTATAAAATATGACGCTCTTTATAGAGCCTTTATCGCAAGGCTATTAAGTTTCTGGCCCTTAAAGCTCGGCAGTAAATTATCACGATTTTTAACCAGGGCTCGCTGACCTTTGACATTAAGGTTAAGGAGGAACCCCAATGAGAATATATACGTTCTTCAAGCTATTACCAGTGGTATTGTTAGTTTTACCGGAGCTTGCTACCGCCAACCCTGAGGATGAAAGTTTTTTAGATTCCATCTCGCTAGAGGAACTACTCGATCTTGAGGTAGTAACTGCTTCAAAATCGGCTCAAAGAGCTTCTGATGCGCCTGCAACCATTTATGTTATTAGTAAACAGCAGATTGCTAATAGAGGTTACAGGCATCTCGAGCAACTATTAGACGATATTCCAGAAATCGAAATCCAACGTAAAGCAACGGCTGAATTTAATAACTTTTATTCCTTCAGGGGGATTTCTGGTAACGATAAAGTTGTGGTATTAATGGATGGCTACCGGATCAACTCACCAACGGGGTCACCACAAGTCATTGCGACAAACTTTAACTTGAGCGATGCAGAGCGAGTTGAGGTTATTCTGGGGCCAGCATCTGCCTTGTACGGTGCGGATGCATTAAGTGGTATCATTAATATTATCACTAAAAATGTTAGCGCCGATAGCTCAACTCAACTGCACGTGTCAGGAGGTAATTGGGGAACTCGTGACCTATCAATCAATAGTCGTTATAAAGGCGATGATCTGAGCTTGATGTTAACTGCCCAGTTTTATCAGACAGACGGCCCGAATCTGGCAGAGGAATATCCTGATGAATTTGCGTGGTTTAATAATGAATACTCGCAACTTGGACTTGTACAAGTGTCGGCGTTTGCTCCGCCGGATGTGACCTTAACCGTACCAATAGAACCCTATGCCACTCCAACAAAATCTCATTTTATCCACCTTACCGGACATTTGGATCAGGCTGATTTTGGTTTTGTGGAAACCTTTGAATCGCACAGTGCTTCAACAGGTTTAAGGCCTGAGCTAAATTTATATGTTAAAGATGCTGTTATAGCAACCAAAGTTCAAAATATATACCTGAATCATACTTATAAATCTCGTGACAACAAATTAAACCTGCAAACATCTGTATCACATTCCATTTACGAACTGTTACCAGAATCAAATTTTAAAAATTCTTTTAGCTCCTATAATCCGGGTTATAAGTATGGAAAAGGCGAAACAAGCAAATTTGAAGAGCAAGTCACCTATGTAAAAGATCAAAACAATCAACTGACTTTAGGGTTAACATTAGAAAGTATCACATCTTTACCCAAAACAAGTGACTTACCCTTTAAATTTGATACAAACACACCCGCAGAGCTTCAAGGTCTGTTTTATGTTGGTACTGATATAGTTGACGTGAACGGCAATGATTTAAGCGTTCCGCAAGTGTTTTTTGAAGTAAAGTATGAAAATTATGCCAGTTATTTTCAGTGGCAATCAACCCTGACAGAATCCTTTTCTATTACAGCAGGTGTTCGTTACGATTTTAATACTCGTTATGGCTCTACGGTTAATCCGAGAGTTGCAGGGGTTTATAAGCCCTTCGAAGACTGGACGTTTAAACTATTATACAACGAAGGTTTTCTGGCGCCATCGCCGTATGTTTCATTACAACATTTTGGCGCATTCACTCCAACAACGGACATTGATGACAACATTACCGGGCTGGTCGGTGGTTTTTGGCACCTTCCAAACCCAGACTTGGAGCCTGAAGAGTTAACATCAAGAGAAATCAATATTACTTGGGATATCTCAGACAATTTGCGCTTAAACTTTGACTATTACGATAACTCTCTGGAAAAACAGATTTCGCCTGTTTTATTTTTTGCTCCAGAGCCGGGATTGTTTGATGGCACTTTTCAAGGTATTCCGGTTTTGGTTGCAGAAATTCCTGTCAATATCGGTACAACTGACACCAATGGTGGAACGATTAAATTTGACCACCTGGGGAGTTTTGGTGATACACAAATTGTCAGTTATATCGCTTACACATATTCAGGTGGAGAATTAAACGCCACCAACCCATTAACTTATTCTGCCGAAGACACATACAAAGCAGGTGTAGAGGTTGATGCTGGCGATTGGTCGTTATTTATTAGTGGCATCAGGCGTTCAGATACTCTCCATCAACGAATTGATAATAATGGTAAAAATTTATTTAGTCCTGGATTTACAAAAATTAATTTATACGCTAAATATGAGCATCAGTTAAACAGCTCGATGTCTGTCACCTATTTTGCCAGAGTGACTAACCTGTTAGATAAAAAACACTATAACGCCAGTATTGAACAACTTCAGGGGTTTGCTGCATCTCCACAAGATCCCAGGGCGATTCAATTGGGGGTTAATTTGAAGTTTTAAAGAGTCTCTGTTAATAGTGGATGGTGAAAAGTGTCGATACCCGTTGCGAACGTTTATTTAGCTTTTTGTTTTCTTATTTAATAACATCATCAAACTGAAGTAGTTTAACTGATTGATAGGAGATCTCTTTCTTATCTAACGTTTTAGTGTTTATATATTTCCTGGTTGATAAGGGATGTTGAATTCCAATACCTTCCAGTAACCAATCATTTTCCATTATTTCAAATATCATACCTGCCGTTTGTGCCCCCAAAGCATAATCATCAGGGACGATGGCAAACGATCCAAGAGGAAATCGGGTCATAAATAGTTTTATTCCAACAATTGCTGGGATTTTAGATTGTTTTCGCAGTGGCAACCATGCCTCAGCGATTGACTTGCTCGTTAACAGGCTATTGTCATTGATTATCCATAGCGCATCAACTTTTTTGTTTAGCCTGTTTAAAGCTCTTTTAATACGAATCTCCATATTACCTGATTTATTTGGAAGTTTGATGCCAATCAGTTCAATACCTTCAGATTGACAGTAACGCCTGTTTTCTTTAAAAATATCATCCATCCATTCACGATATATTACGCCGAGTTTTTTAACGGGCCTATCTAACACTGTTCGCATAGTGACAGCACTGGTAACCGCAGGGATTTCATAACGAATTGCCGTAGCATTTTTAAGTTTTTTAGCAAACTGATCAATAAATAATGCAGCTACTGCAATTGCTGGTGGAAATTTCATCTCAGAATTTTTCAATTGAAATTGAATATATAAATTTACAGCTTTATTGCCTATAAGAATGACTAAATCTGGCTTCAATTCCCCGAAGCGTTTTTCAATTTGTTTAACGGATGCCCCCGTTTTAACTATCAACTCATGTAGTAAAACCTCCCCTTCAACATCATCGTAAATACCTCGCACCACTTCGTCAAAATTTTCTGATTTCCCTCGAATAATTAATGCGTCACCAGCAAATGCTGACTGAATTGGTAAACACAGTAAAAATAAAGGTAAGCTAAATCTGAGCAATTGCTTTATAGCATATACCATTTATCCACTCCCAGCGTTGTATTGAGTTCCGTATCAAATGCCGCTATACATTCAGTCATTTTTCGGTCAGTTGAACCGCTAATAGCCGCAGATGCAAGTCCGAGTTTTATGTTGAGTCTGGTAGAAATTAAATTAAGGTTAGATTTTAATCTTAATTGTTCAAATAACGATTCAGCAATAAAAATACCATCAACAGAGCCAAAAGTGATTAATGCTAATAAATCTTCAACTTTAGTGACACGTTTTAACTTAACTTTTGTATTGAATAGTTTGGAAATAAAATCACTCATAGGTTTTCGGCCTAACAGGTCTATCGCGCCGATCCTCTTCCCCGTGATAGCCGCTAAATCAAGAGCCTTATCGATTGAAACTAAAACATAATCTTCTGAAATTGAGCCGTTTTTACTGCCATTTAGTGTTGCGCTATAAGTTTCGTTGTAATTGATAACAGGCATTAAAGATAAAATAGCGTTAGGAGGCGATATTTTCATCTGTTTATGGAAATCTTTTGCACGACCAAACACCGTTACATCAACGTCTAGGCAAAAAGCGCCAATTTTATCCTGCATGACATTTGCTCGGACTTCTGTAGGAATGAATACATATAACGATTCCGCTGAAGCGGATAAGGGAAATATCATACCAAACATATATAATGCTATGCTTTTTATCGTCATGAATAACCTTACTATAAAAAAAATGATTTTAATCAAGGTTTATTATATCTAACCAGAATAAAACAGATCCTGGCCGTATAGTAGTTGAATGAACTCAGGATGATTTCACATCATTTTACTCGCACGAAAGAATTAGAAGCTATTAGACTCTCAATAGTAGTTTAGCAGTAGTGACCAGTTTTTTTACTTTTTATCAACAAATCACTCAAATATTTACTACACTGATAAAAGAGTATACATACTTGGTATATCTATTAGTTTTCCTTTTTAATCAATAACTTAATTGTTTGGTGCTCGATTGAAAGATTAATATTTCTCGATTTAGCAGGCTAAAATACAGGAAGCGGTGTTGAAATTTAAAAGCATTAAAGCAAAGCTGATCCAGTCAGTTAGTGTTATTTTTATTATCAGCTTTGTTTTAGTGCTATTGATCGTGACCTATATAAATACGACTGATTCTAAGGTTAACTTAAGGAAATCGGAAGAAAATATTCGTAATGCATTGATTGCTAAAGGTAAAACCCTGACCAACAATAATAGCCAGGCGCTTAAGGGGATGGTAGAAGATAATGCCTTTAGCGCGGTTCAAGAGTTGGTTTCCAGTACCGTTAGAGATGATGTTGATATATCCTATGGCGTATTTATGGATGTTGACAAACGACCCTGGGTTTACGCGACGGCTAACAATCTTGCTGATGACCGCATTTTGGGCGAGACGTTAAATGACCAGGCCAGTAATTGGTCAGCTCAACTACGCAAACAGGATTTTAAGATATTTTCGCTCAAAGGAGGCGAAACTTATGAGTTTGCGTCACCCGTTATTGTTGATGAGGAAATATTGGGAGTAATTCGCTACGGTCTTTCTACCCAATCAATGCATAAATCGCTGGCTAAAGCAGCTCTGACATCCCAGGCATCTTTACAAATTACCTTGACGATATTATCAGGGACTGTTCTGATAACGATGTTGTTGGGGGTCTTCTTTACTAAAAAAGTCGCCTACACAATTACTTTACCTCTGGATTTATTGAAATCCGCAGCTGGAACTATCGCTGATGGAAACTATAACGATCAAGTTTCCGTTAGAACGAATGATGAAATTGGTGTTCTGGCAGACAATTTTGATCAGATGCGAGCAACCATTAAGAAAAAAATGGCAGACTTGGCAAAACTGAACTCTACTGGAGAGATTCTTGCTTCGCTATCCAATAAGGATGCCGCACTAGAAGTTGTTTTACAAACAATGCACGAACAAACCGGTGCAACCTCAGGCGCTGTGTATTTAATTAGCGATACTGAAGAGCTGGAAGCTAAAGCAAATTATCCATCGAACAATGTCTCAGAAAAATTCAGACGTGAAAATCAATCCTTAGAAAAATCTGCTCTGGAACAAGCGATAAAAACAAAAAATGTTATTTTTATTGCTAATACGAAAAATGAACAATCCCTT
>JAUUYO010000273.1 GCA_030590405.1 Kangiellaceae bacterium | reverse complement strand
TGACCCCAGATAAGCAGCACTCGGCTGTTATTAATTCGGTGATGCCATTAATGAAGCAGGGCGCAACCCTTTCTTATTCTCATGGGTTTAATATTGTTGAGGAAGGTATGCAAATTCGTGACGATATTACCGTGGTGATGGTCGCGCCAAAATGTCCGGGCACTGAAGTACGTCAGGAATATTTACGCGGTTTTGGGGTTCCGACACTCATTGCGGTTCATCCGGAAAACGATCCAAAAGGTGATGGTCTTAAAATTGCTAAAGCTTACGCCTCTGCCACTGGCGGTGATAAAGCGGGAGTTTTGGAGTCGTCATTTGTTGCAGAAGTAAAGTCGGATTTAATGGGCGAGCAAACTATTCTTTGCGGGATGTTGCAGACTGGTGCGGTCCTCGGTCATCAGCAATTATTAGAGCAAGGAGTTGACCCTGGATATGCTCGTAAACTGATCCAATACGGTTGGGAAACGGTGACCGAGGGGTTAAAGCATGGCGGGATTACCAATATGCTGGACCGATTATCTAATCCGGCCAAAATTAAAGCCTTTGATATGTCCGAAGAATTAAAAGTGATCTTAAGACCACTTTTCGAAAAACATATGGATGACATCATCGACGGGATTTTTTCTGAAACCATGATGCAGGATTGGGCGAATAACGATGCCAACTTACTTAAATGGCGTGAGCAAACCGCAGAAAGCTCGTTTGAAAAAGCGCCGGATTGTGAGCAACAAATTTCCGAGCAGGAATATTATGATAAAGGTATTTTCTTAGTGGCGATGGTTAAAGCCGGGGTTGAGCTGGCATTTGAAACTATGGTGTCTGCCGGGATCATCGAAGAGTCGGCTTATTATGAATCGCTGCATGAAACGCCATTGATTGCGAACTGTATCGCCAGAAATAAACTGTATGAAATGAACATGGTTATTTCTGACACGGCAGAATACGGTAACTATTTATTTACCCATGCGGCGGTGCCACTGCTTAAAGATTTTGTGGCACAATTATCAAAAGTGGATTTGGGTGGCGGTTTAGAAATCTCTGACAATAGTGTGGATAATCAAAAACTGATCAGCGTCAATGAATCGATCCGAAGTCATCCGGTTGAAGCGATAGGCAAGCAGCTAAGAGGTTTTATGCTGGATATGAAGCAGATCTAAATCGATAAATCCCCGCAGCTTGCTGCGTAATACAATGTAGGTTGGCCTTTAGGCCAATATTGAACCATCAATTGTTGGCCTAAAGGCCAGCCTACATTGAGGAAATACCCCGTAGCAGCTTGCTGCGGGGGTTTTTATTTAAAGTTAATTCGAAAATACGCCCCACCAGCCTCGCTATTATTCGCCAGTTTATAGGGAAACTTATGAGCCGTCAGAATCTCATCGATTAGCATTAAACCAACACCCTGGCCACTTTCTTTGGTGGTAAAAAAAGGGGTGAATAGTTGATGTTTTATTTCGTCACTGATCCCGCAGCCGTTGTCTTTTATTTCGAGCTGAACGCCATCGGGCGTTTGTTTGAGAATAATTTGAATGACGCCTGGCTGTTGCATTGCTGGTTCGTTTCCAATTGCCTCAATTGCATTTTTGATAATATTTAGTAGCACTTGCTCGATTAAATGAGGATCGGCTGTGACCGAAATGTCTTTATCAATGCTCGTCTGAATTTCTATGTGTTGATTATGACATTCTGAATAAAAAAGGATCGCCATATTTTCGACTAACTGGCTGAGGTTAAATTGTGATTTAGCCGGGCGAGGCAGCTTAACCACTTCTGAATAGCCTTGCATAAATTGATTGAGATTAGCGGAGCGGTCAATCACGACTTTGATGGCTTTAGCAAAATCATCTTGCGAGTCGGCGGTTAATTCATTTTTATAATTTAAGCAACTTTCAAGCAGTGAATTAGTGATCGCAATGGTATTATTCACTTCATGGGACATTAATCGGATCAGTTTTTCATAAGCTTCTTTTTGTGATTTTAAGATGTCACTGGTGATTTCCTGAATGAGAAAAAACGAGCGTTCAAATCCCCTGTCTCGAAAACGGTAGTGACCAATTTTTAGCCGCTGGCCTTCACTAGTTGTCACCAGTTGCTGATGGTTGATGGCAATTTTGTCTAGCTCAAAAATATCGTTAAGTTGCTTGTAGCTAAACGGGAACTCGGCAGCTTTATTTTCATTAGCCTCCTCGTTAGCATCAATCATTGCATTTTTCAAAAGTTTTTTGGCCGCCATATTACATTCACTAAGCGCATTATCGTAATCCAGTAGCACCACCCCTATCGGTGACTCTGTCATCAGCTTTTCAAAAACATGTTTGCGCTCTCCAGCATGCAGTCTTTCTTGATGTAATCGATCCAGCATGATATTAAATTGCTCGATTAATTGATCGAGATCCGGCTGATTTAAAGCGCTAAAACGTGAAGTGAATTCTTGCTCTTTGAGTAAGGTAGAAAAGATATCGATATATTCAAGCGGTTGTAACCCTTTGCGAATAAGCCAAAAAAAAGTTGATAAACTGATCACTAACGTCAGTTCAACCGCCATTAACCATAAGCCCAATTCGTCTCGAAATATAACCGCTAACGTCAGCAGCAAGGCGTGTAGAAATATGCTGGCGCTGTAGAGTTTGGTTTTTAAGCTCACAAATTAATTCCGTATTTTTCCAGTCTTCGATAAAGTGCGGCGCGGCTAATACCTAAGCCTTCTGCCACTTTAGTGATATTTCGTTTGTAGGCATCGAGCGCTTTGATGATCATCAATTTTTCAACTTCATCTAAGGTCATTCCGCCAGCAAAAATGGCATCTTCGACATTTTCCAAAAGGTGACTGCTATCTTTATTATTACTAATAGAAATAAAGTCTTTTGCGGTAATTCGATGAGAACCAGACATTAATACCGCTCGCTCAATGGTTTGGGTTAGCTGCCTGATATTACCCGGCCAAGATTGTTGCTCCAGCCATCTGATGGCATCCTCTGCGATGCCAAGATCTTGCATGGCATATAATTTTTCGACTCGTTTGAGGTGCTGTTTCGCGAGCAGATGAATATCGCCTCGACGTTTTCTTAAAGGCGGTAATTCGATGGTGATTAAATTAAGACGATACAACAAATCTTCACGAAATTGGCTATTGGCGACCATTTCATCCAAGGATCGATTGGTCGCGGAGATCACCCGAAAATTTGAACGGCGGGTTTTAGAAGAACCGACCGGTTGATAACTTTGATCTTGCAAAATTCGCAACAGTTTGACTTGAGAGGCAGGATCGAGATCGCCAATTTCATCCAGAAAAATCGAACCGTTATTGGCTAGTTCAAAACGGCCCTGGCGATCTTGTTTGGCATCGGTAAACGCGCCTTTCACATGACCAAACATTTCGCTTTCAAATAAACTGGTTGTCATGCCGCCTAAGTTGACCTTGACTAAAGCTTGCTCTTTTCTGGCAGAATTATTGTGAATAGCATCGGCGATCAATTCTTTGCCGGTGCCACTTTCACCTAAGATCAAAATGGGCGCGTCGGTCGCAGCTACCCGGCCAATGGTCGACAGAATTTCCAGCATTAACGGATCATCAGTAATAATGGCGTCAAAATCAAATTGCTGATCTAATTTTGCGCGACTGGTCGGCTCGCTCGCAATCGGTTGATTGAGTTGCAAACAAGTTTCAATGGTGCGTAATAATTGTTGGTTATCCCAGGGCTTGGTTAAAAAATCAGCGGCGCCGCATTTAATGCCTTCCACCGCCAGTTCAATCGAGCCCCATGCGGTCATTAACAAAACCGGGATCGCCGTGTGACTTTTTTTTATTTCCTTAAGCAATTCCAGACCTTCTTTGCCGCTGGTACTTCGCGAAAAATTCATATCTTGAATAATCAGATCAATGGCGCTATCAGCAAATTTGGCTATCGCTTCTTGCGGGCTACACGCGCTGATAGTTTGATAACCATTTTGTTTTAATAATAATTCAATTGAGGCAATGACGGATGAATCGTCATCGACTATTAGAACTCGGCTTGGTTTTTTGTTTTTATTTAACATTAATGATTCTATTCAATTGTTACTCTCTGTAGGTTGGTCTTTAGACCAACAATCGATTCTGAGTTATAAATTGTTGGTCTAAAGACCAACCTA
>JAUUYO010000100.1 GCA_030590405.1 Kangiellaceae bacterium | reverse complement strand
AGTTACGCGTGAGAAAATTAGCCGAGTATGGCAAATTTGAACAATATCGATTTTTTGATGTGCTGGCCTGGTTGCAGAGTTAAACAAAGTGAAGCAAAATTAATCGAACTCAGGGCCGAGACTTGTCAATCAACCAATCTGTTGCGCCAGCGGCCAACCACATGCAAAACAGCGCGACCCAGGCAGTCACAGCCAATAACGAGCCGCCAGTCACGCCAGCGCCCACTGCGCAACCACCGGCCAGCATTCCACCAAACCCCATCAGAGTTGCCCCCACCAGGTAACGGGACAGACCTGTTTCGGCAGTAAATTGCTGCCACTTAAATTCGTGAGTAAGCAGTGATGCCAGCATAGATCCGGCAAATACTCCGGGTACCAGACCAACATCAAAGCTTAAATCCAATACAGGTGAATTGATCAAGCCCATCAAAGTATCTGCAGATGGACCGGTAAAGCTAATACTTTTTAGAGGAACAATGTCGAAGGAATGATTAGCATGCCAACTGTTTAACGCCCAGCCGAGAGTAATCGTCAAGCCGGTAATGGTGGCCGTGCCGCCCAGCCACCAGCTAATTCTATGCCGCCAGACAAACCAGATGCCAACCGATAAGATCATCACGCCCAGCAGTACACCACCGTAGTCAGGGAGCAAATGAGAAAAACCGCGTTGGTAGCCCTCCACCAGCCAAACGCTTGATAGACCTTCTCGTGCAGGTGATAATGCGCCACGCAGGGATGCCTGGGCAACTAACGTAATAATTAAACCCGAGATCAAGGCTCGCATATTACCGGTGGCAGATAACACCAGCAGACGGCTGGCGCAGCCTCTGGCGAGGATCATTCCGGTACCAAACATTAACCCACCGATAATCGCGCCAGACATTGAGCCAACCGCGTTTAACTGGCGAATATTACCTGTTTCAATCAAACCGTTTTCGATATAAAGCTGAGTCGCTATCAGAGCCGCAGAAAAAGTCAAAAGCCAGATCGTGAACTTGTGTCCAGTTTGACCTCGCCAAAATTCAATGCAGGCCGCCCGTAAACAAAAACGGCTCTGCTGGGCAAAAACACCGAATAACAGCCCAACAAGCACACCTATCAGAGCAGATATTTTGCCTGTGCCGAGTTCTTCGATGAGTGTTTCAAAATCCATAGGCTACCATTTAATTCAAAGATTCCTACTGCATGATTCTAGTTCACTTTAACCCCTTTGGCTTGTGATACCGATCAAATGATAACTACATAGCGCTAAATCATTCTCTGTAAACAGACTTTAACAGTCTCTGCTGCGATATATTCCTGCTCCAGACGCCCCCGAGTCGATTTTAATAATACTTGATAAAGTTCGCCCTCTGTTGCAGTGAGTCCTGTGGGACTGGCAAAACCAGCATGCCCAGGTTCAGGCACGGCAAATCGTTGGTATTGATTAAATGTCGCCAGATCCATGAGTAGAGGCTGTAGGTTTAACTGGTGGTGCCTTGCCATCGCCAGCATTTTTAATCCCCAACTATCAATATCTCCCCAGTAAATAATCTTCTTTGTTTTGAAGTGAGCGTTTGCCAACCATAGCAGATTAAGACCACCGCCTAAAATGGCCAGAGTATTTTCTAACTCTGGCAATTGATGATGGCATTGCTCATTTTCAACGATGATCAGATTTTGTGCTGGCAATTCGATTTGAGCTAACTCGGATGCCCTGACGCGCAGTTGCTCAAAAGGGAGCATCCCTCTGGCAAGCGGTTTTAGTAACAGCCAGTGTTCCCCTTTTTCGGATGCATCTAAGAACTCTTCCAGATTTTGATCTTTTAATACACCAGCAAATCGAATATTTAATAGCTGGCTTAACAAACCTCGTTGATTTTCCAAAAATTTACTATCAAAGCCTGTTATGGAAACCGCTCTGAGCGGTCGCCCCATAGCCATGCCGGATTCAAGTCGCATCGCTAGCTGGCAACAACGAACCAGCGTCTCATGATTGAGGTTATTTTTGTTTGTCCACAAGCTACGATGACGAACAATTAGATGGTGGAAAATGGGTTCGATCTGCTGGAGCACACCGATAAGCTGCTCAAATTCCATTTTAACTTGTGGATCCCCAGAAGCGGCTATCCACTCGTCAACAGTATCAATTAGCCAATAAACAGGCATCTCAACTGGCTCACTGGCGGATTGATATTTAACCGATGCCCATTCTACCTGCCCAATTTGCTGTTTTCGCCAGTTTGCCAGATGCTGTTGTACTTGCAGCGACTGGCCTGTAAACATTTTGGCACTCGGCTTACCAATTGGTAAACGCAACGACCAATCAGACCCAGATAACATTCGTTGCTCGCGGTGATCGGCGGATAGCCACTGAGCAGCCAATCTGTTGCTTAATTGCAGCGCAGATTTCATTGGCCAATTTTCGAAATCGTGTTTCTTTGCACAATGTGTCGATCGATTTCCTGCCAGCTTAAACTTAATGCAAGTGACTGTTTGTTTTTTCGATGGACTAAAACGGCCGATGCGGTATGCTCTCGCAGCAGGCGCATTTCTTTATTCGGCGTCACAAACAGTGGATTTAAACCAAATTGTCTAAGCGCAAATATAATCCTGGCGGCCACCGCTTGCGAACTTTTAGAAAAAGCTTCATCTAATATCACTGTGCCAAACAAAGGCACCTTTCTGTCTTTGGGACATAGTGCATAACTCAGAGACGCCGTTAGAATAAAACTGGCGATAATTTCTTTTTCACCGCCGCTACCACCTTTGGAACCGGTACGGGTTTCTATCACTATATTGGTTTCTCTCTCAATGATCGCCACCGAAAATTGTAGTCGATAGCGAGGATCAAGTAGCGCTAATGCCGGACGAGTGCGTTTTCTTTCGACCGCATCTTTTAGCTGCTCAACAATGACAATGAGTGATTTAAAATGTGATTCGCCCTGATCGTCCTGCATCGCTGCGCTTCGCAAGTCTCTTTGAGCTTTTTGTAAACCCTGCAATGACTGGTGAGTGATTTTTTGTGGCACTAGTTGCAAATAACGTTGCGGCTGAAAATCAACCCCTTGCAAAGTTGTATTTAACTCTTCGATACGCTCTTCGATCACCGACACTTCGTTGTCGATCCGGGTAAGCAGTTGAGTCACACCTTGATCGGAGGATTGATTAAGATATTCTAAAAAACGCTCCAACTTGGTTGGCAGCGCTTCTTTATTGAGGATCTCTAATTGCTGTAAATAGCTTGCAATATCTTCTAGCTCTAGCCCAACCTCACTAAGAGCACCGGTGTCTTTTGCTTTAGCAAAAACCATTTTTTTTCCGAGCAAACTTTCAATATCAGCCAGTATTTTTTGTTGTTTGTTGAGCTTATTTTGCAGCCCCTGTAATGCCTCTCTCTCAAGATTTATTAGTTGTTCAATCTGGTCTGTTTTTACCGCTGGATAATGACTTTGGATAGACTCAATCTCGCTATGAACAAGGTCTTGTTCATAGCGCTTAGAGGCTTCATCAATTTGTTTGTTGGCCTGCTCTAGCGTATTTAGCGCGATCTGATGACTAACTTTACAGTCATTAAGGACTTGTTGTATTTCATTCAACTGCTTTTTTGCCGAAAGCCACTGTTGTTCCGCTTTGCCTGTGTCTGAATCTGGATCTTGTAACTGTTTTAACTGAGCTTGAAGTTTTTCGAGAGTTGTTATTACAGAATCTGTATCTAACTCTACAAAGGTAATATTCTGCAAACTTTGCAATAAATTTTGTTGCTGTTCGATGTCTTTAAAACGTGTTTTTAATTCACTTAATTCATCTTTGAAAGTTTTCCATTGCTGATGACTATGTTGAAAGGATTGTTGCAATTCAGCTAACCGGTTTTGATTGTCAAAACCGGTCATCCAACCTTGTGTCAGCGGTCTTTGATCTTGCTTTTCAAACAAACCTCGTTTGCCCGACATTAACCCTTGCCTGGTCATACTGAAAGATTTAACACTCAAGTCTTCTACCGAGTGAACACAATGTCGGTCGATACTTGCAATAAAATTTTTGATCACCCTGTGATGCTGATCATCCTTATAATTAAGCATTTGACTAAAGCCATCTTCCATGGCTTTTTGAGGTTGTTGGTAATCCTGGCTATTGAGTAAACGAACATGCAGTTGATTATCCCGCTGATTGATCCAGTTTAACGCTTTTTGGAACTGACTGGCAGCAACCACCAATCTCAATCGATGACTACCCATCGCTCGTTCAATCGCGCCTTGCCAACGTTTGTCTTTAACTTCTACCGATTGTCCCACAAATGGAATTTGCGCCTCATTGCAATTTAGCGCAATGGCCAACTGTTTTTGAAATTGAAGAAACCTTGGCGGAATGTTGCATTCTGGCGTAGCTTTGACCAAGTGGATTTCTGCCTCAAGAGCTTGTGTTTGATCTTGCTGATTGAGGGTTAACTGGGTTTGATGGTCTTTGCTTTTTTCCAGCTCAACAAGTATTTTCTGGTTTTCCTGGTAACGCTGCTCTGCTTGTTGTTGATTTTCAGTGAGTTGCTCAAGTTTAACGATCGGATCAAGAGACAAAACACGACAAAGTTGTTGATAATCCGTTAAGTTTTGTTTAAGCAAGGTTAATTGATTTTGCCGTTCATCTATCTGCCGTTTAAGCTCTTCAATACTGGTTCCGCCGAGCCGCTGATAAGCTTGATAATAATTGTCCACGAGCGATTGCTGCTCGTTCAATTGCTGCTCATTAAGCTTTATTTTATTAACCAGTTGATCAATTTCTAACTGCTTATCTTGCGCTCGTATTAACCATAAGGCTTTAGTCTGAAAGGCAAACCAGCGCGGCAATAATTGTTGCTGTTGGTTTAAATTCTGGAGTTTACTTTGAGTTTTCATTCGCCGTTTTTGCAGATCAAAAATAGGCAAAAGCGACTGCTGCTGCTCTCTGGCAATTTGTAATTCTGAATGTATGCCCTTTAGCTCATCAAATTCTTCGATGACCTGTTGAGCCCGATCAAACGCGGAGCGATCATCAAGCACCAAATTTCTAAATAACTCATCAATGCTGTTAAGTTGCTTAAGACCCGCTGCTCTATTAAGCAAAGTAAAGGCATTTTCGCCCACTTCAAAAAAACGCCTGCACTGCGCCAGATAAGTTTTTTTATTCTGGCTATAAGATAGCTCTGCTTGCTCTTTTAATTGTAACTTGAGTCCTCGAAGTCCCAATGATTGCAATTGTTGTAAGTAGTCTGCCAAGCCTTGCTCTGGTCTTTTGTCAAAGATCCACAAACGTTTCATATCTGATTGACTGGTGCTTGAACTGTCTAACCATAACAGGCCAGTTAAGCAAACAGTTGAATCGCCCGCAATATAGTTAGCGCTCAACCCGGTAATGGTCTGTCCAGGCCGGGCAATATGTTGCGACTCGTCATCGCCGCCGGTGCCAGTCACGCCCCGCACATAAGACATTAAATCGCGGTCGCTTTCATGTCCACCAGTTGAGGCAAGGTTATATTTTGGTAAAGCGCAGATCAAGGTCATAATGGCGTCAACCAAAGTCGTTTTACCGCTGCCGGTTTGACCAATGAGAGCGCAACCACTCGGATCAAGATCAATTCGATGTAGTCCGGCAAATGGTCCCCAGTTAAAAACCTCCAACTGACTTAAACAATAAGCAGGACTATCGCTTGAGACTTCACTCAGGGAGGCGCTTTTAAATAGCCCGGCTTGAAAGTTTTTGATGCCTGTTTGTTTCACTTTTATTGTTATTCCTTTTACTATTCTTTTAGATGATGTTGTTCTTTTAGGTGTTTTTTAAGCGCGGCAATCAAGTTTTGTAGATTTTCCGGATTGGCAACGTGAGCAATTAACGGTTTGATGGTAATTTTTTCATTATCATCAATTTCAGAAACCAAACCGTATCCTTTTAACTGCTCTAATAATAATCGCAATCGTTTGTCTTCCCTAGCATCCGATCCGGTAGCCCCCAGAAACTGATTGAGCTGTGGTAATAACTCATCTAAATGAACAATGGCGCGATGATCGCCCACCCCGGCATCTAATTCATGGGCAACGAAATGCTGGCGCAAAATGGCCACCATTAAACTTTGCTCCAGATTCATTCTTTGACGACGAACCAAAGGGTGCTGCCAGTCATCCAGATGCTCCGCTTCGATTTCGATTTTAATTTCGGTATCGGTATCGGTATCGGTATCGGTATCAGTATCGGTATCAGTATCAGTATCGGTATCAGTATCAGTATCGGTATCAGTATCAGTATCGGTATCAGTATCAGTATCAGTCCCATCTTTAGCGACCAACAAGAATACCAATCCACGTACATCATCAATTTGCATTTTTAGATCGAGCGGTGATAAAACCTGAGCTATTTGGGCACTTCGGTGTACACAGATGCGATAAAGGTTGGGCTTATGAGTCTCTTCCAGAACGCCAAATTTGATCAGTTCCTGAGCTGCTGATTTTAACTGGCGATCAAAAGTTGGTTGCTCCTTTGTACTTGTAACTATAGCATTCGTAATAATGGCATCAGAGCTTTCAAGGTCATTGTTCATTTACACTATACTTTTTTATATAAAATTGTTTTTAAATAATCATCTGTCAACTCAAAAACTGGTACTGACTGATTTTCTAATTTCATTAAAGGAATAATTTTTGTTCTAACGCCCATCCCTCTCGCATCAACGTAACCATAATCTCGCAAAACCTCAACCAGTAGAGGATTTCTGGGCGAGCGTTGACCTGCTAGCATTTTTTCTATAGTCATTGAGTTTTGTAATGAGCCCGGACTGACCACTTCCATTCTGTTTGAGTAAATACAAATTTCTATATCAATGGTTCGAGTCCAGTCTCGATGTACTAAAGCATTTATAATTAATTCTCGAACAGCTTCTCTGGGATAATGCCAAATACGTTCACGGCGAAATCCTTCATCAAAATCAGATGATTCATCACTGATAAATGGTTTTATTTTCTCAATCAGACGCTCAATAAGACCATGATCAGCTTCTACTAATTGACGTTGCTTTAAATCATCCATACGCCACAAACCAACCATTGGACTATCTAAAAGCTCATCTAGTAAAGCCTGATATTGTTTATCGATACCATCAAAAACCATTAACCTGATACCTGACTGACGCAGATATTTTCGAGGCGAATTAGCAAACAAAATAAGCCCTGCAATTGTGCATACAGGTTTATCATTTATCCCTTCTGCCATGTAACCCAAACCAATCAACCGCTTTATCCATTCGTTTTCATTGGTGGGAACTTCAGGGTCATTCATAATATTCGACAAGTAGTCAGATAGTCTTTCTTTATTTAGTACCGAGTAACTACTGCCTGCCACCGGTAGCACCTCTGTATGCAAAATCCCACCACTTTCAAATAATCTTGCCTGTTGCTCTCTGCTGGCTAATCGAGAGGTAGTGCCAACACGGATATAAACATCTTCTCTGCCTTTATCTCTTACAACATAAGGCTTGCTTGTACCTTGAGTGAAAGAAATTACTGCAACACGGCAGTTGTCATCAAATTGAATTTCCTCATAAAACGGTAATACCATTGGATGTACTTTTGCTGAAAATACAGCGTTCATGAGCCATTCTTCAATATTATCTCTTTGAATACCGCTGATTGTGCCATCATCTTCCACACCCAGTAGCAACATACCGCCTTTAAGGTTGATCATAGCCACCACTTCTTTGGCTAATTGTTCCGGGCGAACATCATCACGTTTAAATTCAACGCCTGAGCTTTCACCGTTAGCAATGATCTCTAAGAGTTCAGATTTAAGCATGAGCTTTCCTATCAAAATTTGAATTCATTAATAATTACTCAAAGCCATATTTCTCACGACGTTGATTGAATGCACTTTTACCACCTTCTAATATATCAGCTGCAAATTTTTGTATAACAGGTTGGTCTATAGCACCTTGATGAGAGGGTGGTATTTCTCCCTTTCCTTTACCATTAATAATGTCCACTACGTTAAGTACACCTATCCATTCTGCATCCCCAAATACAGGGATGTTTGCATTGTGCGTTGCAAATAAGAACTGACGAGCAACTTTAGCTTTTCGCAATTCAGAAACTATTCGGTCGGCAATAAATGCATTATCAAGGTTGTCTTCTGGCTGATCTAAAATGAGTGGATCTTGGTTATCCAATAACAATAAATGCAAAATTGCGGTACATTGCTGGCCAGTTGATAGTCGGGAAAGTTCACGATAATTTTCAGCATCGTCATGAGCCACATTGAGTTCCATTTTAATAGCGTCAGGAAGTTCCACTTCTTCCAGCTCTAGCAATCGTTGCAATGGCAACTTTACTAATGCGTTGGCTACTGTCGGAACAATATTCCATTGTGCATTACTCAGGGCATCAGCACCTTGGCGAATTATTGCGGTTAAATTAGCAGGTGAGAAATCAGCGGTAGAAAATTCTCCTTCTCTAACCCAATGTAATCGTTTTTCTCCAACGCCTTCAAGCTTACTTGCTAACAAAAACTGAACCAAAGGTTCTCTATCACCTTCAATATCGATGGTTAATCTTAACTTACCAGATAGTTTCTTATTAAGGCGTTTCACGACTCTTAATAATTTAGACGAGCGATTAGCTTGTGCTTCACTTAGCTCACTTAAAAGTAATTTTCGTTTATTTTCCAATTCAATAATAACTTGTTGTCGTTGTTCCAATGTGATTTGCTTTGGTTTTATTCGTTCAATTTTCTGTAACAGAGCTTGATATGCCATACCAATTTCACGACCAGACATGCCTTGATTAGCCGGAATTTCTTTAAATGCTTTTTCCAAAATAGCCTCTTCAGTCTTAATTCCTTCAAGTAATTGCTGCTCAATCGTTTTATTATCTATTGTTGCCGTATCTATCATCTGCTCAAATTGATTTAGTAGTTTGTCAGAATTCTTTTTTAATTCTTCAAGGACTGCTCGCTGTTGACATAATAATTGAGCATGCGGCAAATTTTTTATTACTGGATCACTAAGAAAAACAGGATCAGGCAAACTATCACTGACAGTTTCTAAAGATGTTTTAAGCTGTTCAATCTCTTCAGAAATTCTAGAAGCAAGTTGCTTTTCTTTTTCCAATTGAGGTACAACTTTAAGCTTTGCTTCAATGCCTAATGATTGAAACTGTTTCACTTGGTCTTGCAACTTGGGCAAAGATTCCACTTCAGATTCTACATCTTCTTTATTTTCATAAGCTCTAATAATCGCCGTACGATTCTCTCTCAACTTAAGCCGAATTCGTTCGATCATTTTTTCGAACTCGCTATGTTCGCCTTCTAAGAAACGGCTCAGTAGGTGGCGTTTTCCATCGGCATCCTGGGTCATTTCATAAATTTCATTTTGCCCAAACATTTCTAATTTTGGTAATAACTCTTGAGCTGAATGGGGAGACAAGTTACCGCTATCATCTTTGACAACCGTTTGCTCACCATATCGCCTTGATACGACAAAGCGCCTGCCACTCATTGCATTTGAACGTATCGTCAATTCAACTAGCCCTTTTTCTTTGCCAAGATTCTCTTTAATTATTTCATTGTGCTGTTTTTGTGCATTTTTACCAAAAGGCTTTATATCCATAGTAAAGCGGATACATTCCAACAGGGTTGATTTACCTGTACCTCTACCGCCAATAAGTGAGTTCAAATGATCGGATAGCTCTATGTGTACACCGTCAAGATAACCACTGATAAAACGTAAAGATTCAATGGCCGAAGCGTAGTTTTCAGGAACGTCACTGTTTAGTCGCACTCGCGACTCAGGATCAAGGAAAGCTTGTTTAAAAGCAGAAAAACTGGGCCTAGTCATTTTGATTAAGCAAGATGCTGACTTCTTTTTTATAGTCTCGGGCGCTTCAACATCTTTTGCATTAATCGCCGCCATAGGACGTTCTCTTTTGTAGGCATTATCTTTATTGAGAAAGGCCTTACGATAAAAATCATTATTAATATCTTTTAAATCTTCAATTGAACCCGGTATTTGAGCGGCTTTAAGTTGAGGATGTTGCCAAATATGGTTCATTTTTGATTTAAGTAGGCCACTGTCGTTGGTGCAGTGCGCCGCATAAATAAAACCACCAAGTTCGTCAATCTTGTTTATCAATTGCTCAGCACTTAATCGTGAAGGCCGAATGCCATTTGTTGGGTCTAATAAATCAAGATTGCCTAAATAGCGCTCTAACTGCTGTGATGTAGTTTCCTCATCAAATAAACAAACAAAATGAACTTTCTCACTTGAAGCTATCTCAAAGCCTGGAAATACCACAATACCATTATCTGAGAATAAGCTTCTAATCGCATCAACACCATCTACATTGCCATGATCGGCCATACCTATCACAGCAATTTCAGCTTCAATGCAAGCAGCTAAAAGTTGCTGGTTATATTCAGCCTCAGTTAGTTCCTGATCTTGCCCTCGATACTTAATATACCCAGCAGGATTAACCTGTAAAGCGCATTTCCAGAAACGTGCTTTAGTATATTGTATTTCTGGATTATTCATATTTACACTCATTCTTTGATCCCTGCAGAGCAGATTAAACAAGCTTTACTAGCTAATACCTTATATCATACCTTATTTGATTTGCTGGTCGTATATTTAAGCTAGCTATTTTAATGGCCAGCCAATCTATACCTCAAAATCTGAATGATTAATAGCCTGACTGGTTAATTTGATTTTCGGTACTTTAAATCTCACCTTTGATTGATCAGCTTGCAAAATATCAATCTCTTCCATTAAATGTTCAATTTCTTTGTCGCTATCAAATGAATCTAACATAGGTGTACCATCAAGGGTTTCACTAGCCATTGCCAGGCTTAACCAAAGTGCAATAGATTCTAAATCATGTGTAGGAGGGATGGCTTTTACCAAATCACTAATACTCATAAAGGGTTTATCTGATTTGGCCAAGACATCTTCTGTCTGCGAATATAAAGCAGCCTGGTTAAGGCCTTCAAACCCTTGCCAAAAATCATCGTCCAGCGTGTCGATCTCTCCATTTTTAGGCAATAAATCTAAATCTTCTTCGATATCGCTTTTCCACTCTTTAAATCGAATACGCTCAACCAGAGGCAACGCGTAATTGTTGACTGCAACAGGCGGAAGCGGGCTGGGTAAGCGTCTAAATTTTTGGCTCGACCAGTCAATATTAATTGCCTGAGCAAAAACATCATTTAGCAATTGTCCAACCCGGTGGTGCTCAGCCGCCAACCCGGTCTTCAAGAATCCACGGACATCTTTTTCACTGCGCGAACGAGCCTGTATCACTCGCTCTGATTCTTTAACAAGGCGCATGATCAACCATTTAAGATCCGACTGCTGCCGGGGAGTAAGCGCTTTTCTTGAATAAGAATGTTTGCTAATAGTCCGTAGTTGCAATTTCATTTTATCCAGTTCAATCTTTCGAGCCAGCTGTTGATGAAAACCGTTAAAAACTTTACCTTCACTGGTTTCAAGCAACGCATCATGAGTATCCAGCAACTTATCAACAATTTCACCGCGATGACTTTGCTCTGCAATAATCGATTGGCGCAACCTTTGATCGGCGGCGCGATAGGAGTCTTCTACACGCCTGAAATCATTCGAAAGGCTGGTGGCT
>JAUUYO010000234.1 GCA_030590405.1 Kangiellaceae bacterium | reverse complement strand
GCATTTGATTAAGAGTTTCAAAAAAGGAGTTATTATCAAAAAAGGAGTTATTATCAAAAAAACGATTGCAAAAAACAAACCAGGCCATCTTAAAAAACGCTTGTTCAAAGTGGCTTATGGCTTTGTGGGCTTCTATCTGATTATCTGGATCAGTTCAACACTTATTGCAAGTTATTTTATCGGCGATTTATTGAAAACCGATTATGGTTTGGATTTAGCCGAAGGGCCGACTATTCGTTATAACCCATTTACTTCGCATCTGACGATCCGAGATTTCACAATATCAAAACAAGGACAGTTAGTTTTCCAGTTGGAAAAAGGCGATATTGAAATTCGATTGCATCGTTTGATTATGAAACAAGCGTATATTTCACAGTTTAAGCTGGACGGATTTTTTTTAGCGGTTGAGCAACAGAGTAATTCTAGCCAGGTAGCGGGTATTGAACTTATACCGACAACAGAACTTATAGAACCTATAGAACCAGTAGAACCAGCACTATCTTCGATGGAAGCTGTTCCAGAACCCAGTAATTTTGAACTAATCATGCCCGCATTCGAATTTCTGGGAGGAAAGGTCGCTATCAAGCTCGGCGATGATGCTCATGAGTTTGTGATCCAACAATTTAGCATTACCGATACCAACGTATCGCTTCAAAAGCAGTCACTGGCCTCTCGACTTGCGCTAACTTTAGATAATGCGCCGATTGAAGTGGATATTGCTCTGGATGCCAAAAATAACCTTGGAGAAGTCACTATTGACTTATCTTTGAGAGACTATCAGCTGAGCCATCTGGCAAAACAGTTGCCCGAAAATATTCACAAGCTTGACGGTTTACTCAGTATTAAATCAATCAATAAAATAAAATTTACCGATGATGTCATTATCATTAACAATTTAACTACCACCATCGAAATTAATGATCTTGAGTTTGAAGATGATTTAATCGATATAAAACAAAACGAGCAGATTTTATTGATTTCCGATCTGCAATTAAAATTAAATAACCAATCAGATAATGCAACTCCCAAGATCGGCGTTGAAATAAACCCGCTCGCTCTAAAAGGGGGAGAAACTACCATCAAACGGGATGAGCTGAAGTTTAGTAATCAAGGATATCAGACCAATGCGAGTAGCATAGCTTTTGAGTTAAATACTGATTCCTCTTTTGGCGCCCAAATAGCTGAACTTTCAATTGATGTGCTTGCCAGTCAAGGTCAAAAAAACAATCTATTATTTGAAAGTGAAGGACTGAAACTAACCCTGAATAAAATTAATCTTAACCAGCCATCGAATGATCTGCTGGTGGTTTCTGCATATAGTGAATTACAGCTCGGTGAATTCGTGAGTTATATCGAGAATAAATCACACTTGATGGCACGATTCGAAGAAATTCAAGTCAAAAATATGACTCTTAAAAAAGAACAATATACTGCTCTTTCATTCGATCAACTACTGGTTAAAGAGTCGGTATTTTCTAATGTGATAAATAGTGATGCAATACCTGAACTGGTCAGTTTTAATCACTTAATGCTCAATGACTTTAAATTTGATTTTGAGCAGATTGAAATCGCAAGCGTCAGCGTCGATGGTTTAAACGCTAACTTGCATTTGGATAACAATAAAAAAATAAAAAATCTGGTGCCATTAGAGTTGCTTGGCTTAAAAAAATCAACGCCAGAAAAATCAGTGACAGTGGACAAACAGCAGGCTGCTGTAGATCAAACCTCCGAATCGCAATCGGAAGAAAATATCGAACAATCTGCAAGTGGTCCTCTGATCAAAATTGGTCGATTTGAATTGAGTAATGTTAAAACCCTCGCATTTCTCGATGAAAGTGTTAACCCTGCATATAAAAGGGAAATTTTTATCGATGAGATGCTAGTGCAAAACATTGATGCCAATCAGCCTCTTCAACAAAGTCCCTTTAGCATAAAAGGGCGCAGCGATCGTTACACTAAATTTGAATTCGCCGGTTTTGTTAAACCATTTACGGTAAAAACGAATTTGAGTGTCAAAGGAAAATTGATGGAAGTTTCTTTGCCACCCGTCAGCAGTTACATTCAACCGATATTGGGTTTTCAATTTGAAAGCGGCGAGTTAGATACTCTATTAGATATACAAATAATCGATTCGGCGATTAGTGGTACAACTGACGTCCACATCAGAGGGTTAGAGCTTGTTGAAGCAGATGAGTACCAACAGGATAAATTAGAGCAACAAACCGCCATGCCACTGAATGTCGCTTTGGGAATGCTAAAAGATGGTGATGGCAATGTTGAACTGGATATTCCTATGTCAGGTGACATGGACAGTCCAAGTTTTGGCTATAGTAGTTTTATTGCTCTGATTACAAAGAAAGCGATCCAGGCTGCCGCTCAAAGTTATTTAATCAAGACCTTTCTTCCCTACGCTGAATTATTGAGTATCACCTTTTCAGCTGGAGAGTTTATATTAAAAACAAGATTTGAGGACTTGATTTATGAACCAGCGCAAGTTGCCATTTCTGAATCACAGGTTGCTTATATGCAGCAATTTATTACGCTAATGAAAGATAAAAAAAGCACTCAGGTGAAAATTTGTGCGGTCGCGACCATTGCAGATTTGAGCGAGATTGGTGCTGGGACGGTGACTGGGACTGGAACTGATACGCAAACCAAAACCGAGGAAGAGAAAATTCTTAAGTTGAAAACACTTGCTCAGCAAAGAATGATCGCCTTTGAAGAATATGCCGTGGCCGAAGGGATCGAATCATCCAGGATATTGACCTGTACGCCAAAAGTTGATTTAACTGTAGAAACTCAACCAAAAATGGTTATTTCGATTTGATTAATTTTAACTCAGGTTGCATTGGCACATACAACGTCACTAAGGTATAAAATAATACTATGGTTGTACCGAAAGACTTGTCAATAGAGTGCAAGTACTCTGTTGAATATGCAATTATAAATTTTCTTGATAGTGCTTATCCAATATCGATACTTGCAAATAACTAATTGTAACCATTAGTAATTTTCTATATAGTAGCTAACCTTGAACCGTGAAATCTTACTTCGTATTAATTTTTTATCCTATTGAGATTGCCATGAAAAAAATAATATTTATTATTTTAGTATCAATTCAATTATCTGCTTGTGCTCCAGAAACAGGCAGTAAAGAGTGGTGTGAAAATCTAAAAGAAAAGCCAAAAGGTGAATGGACAATTGATGAAGCAAAAGACTATGCCAAGCACTGTTTATTCAAGTAAGTCTAAATAATCAAAAGAGCTGCTTGCGCTATTTTCAAGGAGTTACCGGGATTCTTTTATGGACTATTTACCAATAAATCTTAGTATCAAGAATAAGCCATGTTTAGTTGTTGGGGGCGGGAATGTCGCCCTTCGTAAAGCCAGGCAATTGATGAACGCTGGCGCACTTCTTACTGTTGTGGCGCCAGAATTTCATTCCGGTTTTTTGCAATTAGCAGCCTCTGAAGAACTGGATTTAATTAAAGGCGAATACCATTCCGATTTATTGAAAAATAATAGGCTTATCATCGCCGCAACTGACAATGCTGAAGTAAATAAATTGGTTTTTGCTGATGCGGAGCAAAAGGCTATTCTGGTTAATGTAGTCGACCAACCAGAGTTATGTCGCTTTATTATGCCCAGCGTGATCGACCGTTCGCCTCTTACGATTGCGATCTCTTCCAGTGGCAGTGCGCCGGTTTTTGCCAGAATGCTGCGCGAAAAAATAGAATGGCTTTTACCGAAAAATATTGGTGCCTTTTTAATTAAAGTCAACAAAGATCGAATAACAATTGCAGAGCGATACCCGGAACTTCCCACCAGAAGAAAATTCTGGGAAACTTTTTTTGAAAATCATTTGGGCTGGTCAGTAAGTCATAACGTTGCAGGAGCAACACCAATAGAGTTAGTGCTTGACTATGAGCTGACAAACTCCAAACAATCGGCAGCGCTTGGGAGTGTCGCATTAATTGATCTGGGAACTGGCGAGCTGGATGATTTGACCGTGAAAACCTTTAAGTTATTGCAAAAGGCTGATGAAGTTCATCTTTCTGCTAATAGTTATCAGTGGTTAAAAAATATTATTCGGCGAGATGCGGATTGTCATTTTTTAGCGGATAAAGAAAATGATCTGAGGTATTTAAAGGAGCTGTCAGCTAGAAAAAAATCCTCGTTCAAAAAGAGCCCCGCTCAAATTGTGGTCGTTAAAAGAGGACATAGTTTTGAAACCGACAAACAGACTTGTGCAGAATTATTTCAATCATTAGAAGCTTGTCAATATCAGAGGATCGCCGCAATCAATGAGCGTTGCCCGCTATAAGACTGGCTCAATCTGTTGCGTCGTTTATTGATTGAGCAATAGAAATAAAACGAACAGGGCTAAATTGGTGCTCACTAATTTCCGGAATTTCACTTCTCCATTCCAACCAGCATGTCCGGCGCATTTTTCTGGAAGAATAAAGAAAGAGGCTTTAATTCAATGAAAATACTTTGTTTTGGTGACAGCGTTACCTTTGGTGAGATTGATACGGATAACGGCGGTTGGGTTGATCAGTTAAAAAAACACTATATTTCGCTTCAGGCCAATTCAACCAGACAAGATATTTCGGTTTATAATCTTGGTATAGGTGGTGAGACAACCGATGCTTTATGCATTCGATTTGAAATAGAATTTCAGGCTCGGATCAAAAAGGGATTAAAAGCCTTGGTGATATTTGCTTACGGGGCGAATGATATTGTCATTCATAAAAATAAAAATATCGTGCCATTAAAATATTTTATTAGAAATCTCAAGCAATGTATTCAGAAAGTTCAACAAAACGCGGGTGAAGTGATTCTATTAAGTTTAACCGCATAGCGTAAATCTCGGGTGGCTTGCCTCCGAGCTGGATAGTGTGGCTGGGCTCGGCCCAGCTAAAACTATCCAGCTAGTGAGAATTCTCAAGATTATTACGGTTATGTAATATTACG
>JAUUYO010000198.1 GCA_030590405.1 Kangiellaceae bacterium | reverse complement strand
GTTTCGATTTAAACAAACTGAACAAATTAAAGAGTCTCCATCTAACAAAGAAAAAACCTACCAAAAAAATTGGTCACTGATTGATTTAGAAATGGAGCCAGGCGATGAGATCTATTTTAGTATTGTTGTCACGGATAATAAAAAGCCGCAACCACAAACCAGTAAATCATCCAGTATTATTGTGCGATGGTTAGATGAGCAACCGGATGAAATGGCCGCCGCAGGAATGAAAATTCAATTTGTGCCGGAATATTTTCGTAGTCAGCGACAAATCATTATAGAAACCGAACAATTGATTGCCGACAGCAACGATCTTAACCTGACAATTTTTGAGCAAACATCGACAGATCTCGGCCATTCACAAAGCGATCTAAAACAAAAATACGGACAATATTTAGGCGATGAAGTCGGCGAGGGGCCCGGTGAACAATTTGGTCTGGCAGATGGCTACCATGGCGGCGAATCGCATTCTGCTGGTGAGGCCAGCGACAGCATAGCAGCCAATCAAATTGACAGCCACGATGACGAACATCAGCAACATTCAGAACAAACCGATCATGATCACTCAGAGAACGAACAACTTGGCGAAAATGATTTAAGCGGTGCAAGCCAACTGATCAATCAGTTTACCCATGATCACGGCAGCACAGAAATTGCTCCGCTGTCGAGTCGCGATCCTAAAAGTTGGATGAAAATGGCCGTCGGTGAAATGTGGCAAGCGGAGCTTCATTTAATGTTATCCGAGCCAGAAAAAGCACTACCCTTTGAATACAAGGCCTATCAATATTTGAAACAGGCCAGACAGGCAGAGCGAATTTATGCCAAACGATTAGGATTTGAACCACCACCAGTGACCGAAGACAGACGACTCACCGGCGAGCTCAGCACGATCCTGAATACAGATTTATCCTATGTCGACCAGCGCGTTCAAGGAACGGATAATGAATTATTTAAAACCGCCTATCAAATCATTGCTGAAAAAACCAATCCATTAGATCACGCTCGGCTGACTAAATCGCAGCTCGTTATTTTTTCAAGTTTAAGCGCTCGCCTTCTGGCGCTCGCCGAAAACCGACCGGTATTGGTTAAATATGCGGCCATCGCTGCGCAGATCGCCTCAAAAGGATCGCTGTGGTTAAAAAAATGTGATCAATGTCAAACGCAACTCAAGCAGAAACTCTGGCAATTATTACCTGCGCCAATTAGTTTGCCTGAAATTAAGCTCAAACAACATGGACTCTCTTTGCAGCTCGAAAAAGAATATTTGAAAATTCAGCAACAGCTAGGCGAAAATAATGACTGAGCTGTTCACTAAATGGATCACAACAGAACTCGGTGTGATTGAATGGATCAGTATTGTTTTAATTGTTGCTGCTTTGATCATTTCTGTAATAGCCATCTTTAAGCGATTGCCTGCTCAATCAACCTGGTATCGCGGCTCATTAATTTTTCTTAATCTGGTCGCCTTTTTAGCTATTTTAGCGCTAATCCTTCAACCGCAATATAAGACCGATAAAAACTTCGTGATCAGCCTGTTTACCGATGCCAATATTGATAACACTAACAGGGATTTTGTGAGTGCTAAAAATCACTTCTACCTGGTGACTAATCAATTAAATGAAGCTAATATTAGGCAAAGCGAGCCGAGTTATCTCTATCAAGATAAAACCTTACAAACGCCAGAGCAACTTTTACTTAAATACCCCTCACTCAATGAATTAAAAATTATTGGCGATGGCCTGACGGATTGGCAATGGCGGAATTTCCCCGAGATAAAAATCGATTATCAGGTGCCCACCTTAATTGAAGGCATCGTTAATCCGAACTGGAAATCGAACATTAGCCTCGGCGAATCATTGGTGTTTAACGGGCGATTACAAAGCGTATCGGCTAATATCTATCGGGCCAGATTGCTCAACCCTGCCGGAGAAATTGTTGCCGAAAAAAACCTTCTCGCCGGAGAAATATTTGAGCTAACGGCTAAACCAAAACTAACCGGCCAGCATCTATACACTTTAGAGATCCTTGATCATCAACAAATCCCGGTTAGCCAACAAATATTATCGGTTAACGTCTCAGCCAACGGTCCGGCAAGGATTCTGGTAGTGCAGTCATCGCCTTCTTTTGAAACCAAACAACTGCAAAACTGGGCGGCCGAAAATGGCGCACAATTATTACTGCGTACTCGCATCAGCCAAGGCATTGATAGCTCGCGGTCAACCAATATTGCGAAACCCCAGATGAAAAAAATTAAACTATTGGGGTTGAGTCAAACACTATTTGATCAATTTGACTTAGTGATTATTGATGGCCGTAGGCTGTTGATGATGAGTAAACGAGAAAAAACGGAGTTGCGACTTAGCATAAAAAATGGTCTCGGTTTATTGGTTTTGGCCGATCAAAATTTATTAGCGACTACTAAAAAAGAGATTCCCGAACTGCTCAATGGCTTTCAATTAATGGCGCTCAACCGACCGACCGAAATTATTCCTTATATTGTCTCAGAGGAACTTAGCCGAACCGCCCTGTCAGATAATTTTATTCCGTTGGTTGCTCAATCCATTTCTTCATCTGAAAAAACAGGATCTTTGCAGAGCCTGGTGCAGTCTTCTCAAGGGCATATACTGGTTGCTCAAAAAAATACAAGCCTGGGTAAAGTGGCAATCAGTTTGCTGCAACAAACTTATCGATTAGTCACTTCGGGGCAACAAGTTTATTACAGTCAGCTATGGCAACATCTTATCAAACAGATTGCTCGCAAAGATCAACAGTCGATGATTTATATTAATTCCAACCAGCCATTTAGCTTTGAAAAACAACGGCTAGAAATTTGTTATCGTCGCTCGTCATCTGAAGCTCAGCCAGTTACAAGTTTACAACTAGCCAGTCGCTCTGGAGTGGCAGACTCTCAATCACTATTATTGCAAACTGACCCGCTCCTTAAAGATCGATCTTGTGGATATTTTTGGTCGAAAACTTCAGGTTGGTACACCATTTCCAGCGAGCTTCCCGTTGACAATCCAAGAAAATTCACTGACCTTGATTTTTATGTAGTCTCCAAAACCAGTTGGCTTGCCCATCAACAACACCATAAAATACAAGCGACCAAAGCGAAGCAGGCAGATTTTACCCGTAAAACTATTCAAGCGGCTCATTGGCAAAAAACTGACGAATGGATCTTCTGGTGGATGCTGGTTATTAGTGCAAGTTTGCTCTGGGCAGAAAGAAAATTCCTTTCACAAGAAGCCACCCATTTTTTCGGTAATGCGTCAGGATAATTCAGTTTTTCTGCTTTCATCAGGGCTAAAAACGTTGCCTGAAAAACGCTTGATAAAGCGCGCCATTAAACTTAGGAAGCCCTATTTTTTTGGGCTGAGAGAGTGCCACAAAGCCATACAATAAACACTCGTTAAATGTCTATGTTGGGCATACTATAATTATATGACGTGGTCTAATAGACTGATACAGCCCAGTTAAGAGATAATATCACTTAACTGGAGAAATGAAATGACGACAAGAAAGCAATATTCACAAGAATTTAAACTAGATGCGGTCAGTCTGGTTTTGGAGCAAGGTTATAGCAGAGCTGCCGCTTCTCGTAATTTAGAGGTTAACTCTAATCTAATTGGACGTTGGGTCAAAGAATACCAAGAGCAAGATGAAGGGCAAGCCTTTCGAGGGAATGGTAAGCTAACTCCCGAGCAAGAAGAGCTAAGGAGTTTAAAAGTCGAAGTTAAACAACTAAAAATGGAGAAAGAAATCTTAAAAAAAGCGACGGTCTTCTTTGCCAAAGAAACAAAGTAAAATAGTATCTATTCAGCGAATATCAGTTTAATCTTTAGCAAATTTCGGTAATTCGCCAGCAAATAACATTTCCAACGCTTGACTAGCTTTCACGTCTTGCTTTCGGCAAGTCGATAAATACCCTCAGATCCGGCAGAACATTTCAGCCCCCTCCATACTTCGGAAGCATCCCGATATTTTTTGTTGAACCTTGGTCATCCGTATATCTCTTTCACCCAAATTATTATCCATAAAGGTGGCGAGATCATCATTAGTCAGTACAGCAGGAGGGGCGCATTTGCCCCATCCAATAATTTCTGCAAACATAAAACGCTCTCTTTTTAGTCAAATATTAGCTTCTCTTTAATTGTAGTTAATTTAACACGCAAAAACGTATCATTTTTAACGAGTTGTCAGCGATGTTTAAATCGGTACGCTCGGTTTGAAAAGAGATAGATATTATTAACAAGTGCCATAGCTGTTAGAGATGCGCGCTATTACCTTTTTTACAGGCGCCAGACATGCTATTCTGCTCAGTAAACAACAAATAACTAGATAAAAAGACTCACATGGCAAAGCATTGTATTGGTTGTAAACGGGAAATCGGACAAGGTCAACAGGAATGCTATATTTGTGGCTCCTCGCAAAACTATATTCGTTATTACTTGAAAAGTGTAATTGTTTTTATTTTGTTATTAGTCGCTATGACCTGGCTGGGTTATGGATATATTGATAAAAGGATTAATCAGGCAAAGCGAGATAACACCATCCAGGCAGGATTAGAAATGCAGGCCGCAACCAAAAAAATCAGGGAATTGGAGCAGCAACTGGAGCAAGTCAATGTACAAGTCCAGCAAGCTGAGGTAAATACTGCCCAGTCCAGTGAAGCGGCCAATGAAGAAAAGTTAAAACTTGTCGAAACTGAAAAAAGAGCAAAAAAAGCGGGAGAGCGAGCTGGTTGGTTAAGTAAAGAAAATCGACGTTTTAAAGCCAAAATCAAAGAGCTGACCGAAAAACTTTCAGCCGCTAAAACTGTGGTGCAGGTTCGTACGCCCCAAGCAGCGCCTACAAATTCACAACTGGCATCCCTCAAGCAAGAATTAGCCAGCTATGAAAGTCAAAAGCAAACTTTAGTGAGCAATATTTCTTCCAAACAGAAACAATTAGAAGCAAGCTGGCAACAAGCATCTGGCGGTGCGCCTGTGTCACCAGATATGGTCGCGCAACGAGCGCAGCAGTTAGAGCAGGCGACTGCTGGAGAGAAAAATCAGGTTTTGTTGTTGGATGGTCAGATTGAAGCGGTCAAAAAGAAAATATCCGATATTGAAGGTGGCAGTTCGTAGGTTTATTTTTATGAAAGTCAAAGGCTGTTTTGCTGCGTTTCGCCTCCCCCTTTGTGAAGGGGGATTTAATTTCATCACTTCCAACTGAATTCGGGTGTTGTCTATTATTTGGAGTGTCCGTCAAGTGTGGGGAAGATCAATCTGACCTCTTGATTTGTGATTTGGATATTCTGTTTCAAAGTTTAGTTTGATTCGTCCAAATTGTGTAGTTTATCAGCAGCAATACTCAGTTCTTGAGCCATTGCTCTCAACTCAACCTCATTCATTTCAGCAAATAATCCAGGAAAGTTCTTTACAATGGCTATTTTTTCACCCGTTTGTGTTTGATTGAAATCAATAACCAATTTATCGTACCTTTTTGTATTTTCCTTTTTAAGGTCGCTCATTTAAATTCCACTCCAATTTTGCTTGCAATTAATTCTTCGCTATTCCGGTTCATTTTTCAAAAAGGTGAAACTCTTTCAAGAATGCTTTTTTATCGTTAAGAAACTTTCGATGGGTTTGGTGATTGAGTGGACGTTTTTCTTCTTCAAATGCAGGTGTAAGCACACCCCAATTCGAATTCCTAGCAAAGTATACAACCAAGTCCACATGACTATTCTCCCACTTATTATATACAACATGTGAGTCGCTACTTGCTTCGACTGTTTTAATTTGAATTCTATGGTAAAACGGACCATCTGAAACTAGTATATCAGTTTGATGCCCATGATCTAAGACTGGCAAGAAAACCTGCCACCCATCCTGCATTAACCAACTAACTACTATACTCTCGTATGAGCTGTTCTTCATTGCTTGATGTGTTTCTGATTTAGTTTGAGTTGTGCGTCTTGGCATTATTTAATTTCCTTATATATTTCGTTACTTCGCTATTTTGTTGCATTTAATTTTCTATTCGGCCAATTGCGGATATTTATGAATCAATTTACTTTATTCCCATTGTTTTGTGCAATAAATATTAATAACGCGACCTGACCCGTTATTTTGATCATATATCAATAGAGATTAACAGTTAGTTATTAGTAAGCGTCAGGGCAACCCCACCTTTTAATTAAAATCACGCCCTTTAAACT
>JAUUYO010000194.1 GCA_030590405.1 Kangiellaceae bacterium | reverse complement strand
TTATCTTCCCCTTAGTCGGGGTGATCCCACTTTCTTTCAAATGGGCGGGTTTGCCAGCTTCGCTGGGCAAACAAAAAGAGCGCTGAAGGCGCTTTTTTTTATGACTGATGGTTATAACTCTGCAACACACACAAATAAGATAAAAGCTTGTATTTGAAAGCCATTTGAAATAGCCTAATAAATTAGGCATTGCTAATGTGCAGATTTAGTCAATCTGGACATTTATTATTATTGTCACTCACTGGAGACTAAATGGACACTATTGATATAAAAGCTTTTTTTGATCAAACCACTTATACGGTTACTTACATCCTCTCAGATAAGCAATCAAAAGAATGCGCAATCATCGACTCAGTACTCGACTTTGATCCGGTGTCTGGCCGTACCAAAACCGACTGTGCCGATAAGTTAGTCGAATACATCGAATCGAATCAACTAAAAACCCGCTGGATATTAGAAACTCATGCCCATGCCGATCACCTGTCGGCAGCCTCTTACTTGAAACAGCGACTCGGTGGTAAAACAGCAATTGGCAGAAAAATACAAGAAGTTCAGTCGACCTTTCGTGATCCGTTTAATTTGGAACCCGAGTTTAGAGCCGACGGCAGTCAATTTGACCAATTGCTGGATGATAGCGATGAAATCAAAATCGGCGAAACAGCTATTCAGGTTTTACACACACCAGGACATACTCCAGCCTGCTTAAGCTATAAAGTGGAGCAAGCGATCTTTGTCGGCGACACGCTCTTTATGCCAGACTTTGGCACCGCCAGAACCGACTTTCCTGGAGGTGATGCAGAAACACTCTATCATTCCATCCAGAAAATCCTGGCGCTTCCTGATGATACCAAAATATTGGTTGGCCACGATTACAAAGCGCCAGGCCGAGATTTTTACGCCTGGGAAACCACGGTAGCATTACAAAAAGCCAATAACATTCATATCAATGACAGAGTCACCGAGCAACAATTTGTTGAATGTCGAAATACCCGAGATGCCAGCTTAGCCATGCCCGCACTTATTTTGCCAGCAGTGCAAGTGAATATTCGAGCTGGTGAAATGCCGCCAAAAGAAAACAACGGTGTATCCTATTTAAAACTGCCGATAAATTTATTGTAAGGATTGGTGATGGGGCTTAATATTTTCGCATTGTTAGGCGCTTGCGCTATCGGTTTAAGCTTAGGCTTGATGGGCTCAGGCGGATCGATATTAACCGTTCCGGTGTTGATTTATTTAGTCGACCAACCGGAAAAAATAGCCATCGCTGGCTCATTAGTCATTGTTGGTTCCATCGCCCTGTTGGGATCATTACCTTACATGCGTCAGCGATTAGTAGACTGGCCCACGGTTTGGTTATTTGGCATACCTGGTATGATCGGCACTTATGGCGGCGCCTGGATTTCAGCTTATCTTAGCGGCATTATGCAGCTGGCGATTTTCGCTGGTGTTATGCTACTGGCAAGTTATTTTATGCTTCGCCCTAAAAAAAATATTGAGGAAGAGTCAGATCATGAACGACACGTTATTAAGATCATCCTGGATGGTTTAGTGGTCGGAGTGGTCACTGGTATTGTGGGCGTCGGTGGTGGATTTTTGATTGTTCCTGCGTTGGTGCTACTTGGCGGTTTAACCATGCGAAATGCGATTGCTACGAGCCTGGTCATCATCGCATTAAAATCCTTTAGCGGTTTTGTAAAATATCTGGATGTATTAGAGCAGTCTGGCCTTTCTTTAGATTGGCAAGTGATTGGAGTGATGATTATTTTAGGTGGGCTGGGCAGTACGCTCGGCAATAAAATAGCCAATAAAGTGCCACAGGATAAACTCAAAAAAATGTTTGGGATTTTTTTGATTATTATGGGTTTTTACATTTTATACCGTTCTGTGCCACAACTACTTTAGACTAAAACCTGGAATCTAAAATGTAGGTCAGATTAGGCCGTCTTTTGAGCCGTAATCCGACATAGATACAAAACTGGCCCGGTGTATTACTAGCAAAAGATGCTCTAATACACCTACGAAGCTAGAACTTTTATTAACAACCAAAGAGAAAATTATGAATAAGATCCAAATCCATGAAAAATTTTCCGTTTCCGAGCAGATTAAACCGGACGAAATAAAATCACTCGCCGCTGATGGCGTCAAATTTCTGATCTGTAATCGCCCTGATGGTGAAGAACCTAATCAGGTAACCTGCGCAGAAATAAAAGCCGCCGCAGAAGCTAATGGCATCAACTTTATCCACATTCCAGTGCCAGGAAGAGTCATTCCGGAAGAAAAGCTTAAAGAGTTCGTAAAAGTACTTGATGGTTGCAACGACAAAATTCATGCTTATTGTCGAACAGGCACCCGCTCTTCTATTTTTTGGGGGTTGTCTCACGCAAGAACGAATTCTGCTGATGAAGTTTTAGCCAAAGCCGCATCTCTTGGAATTAACTTAACCCCGGTTACCGATCAAATCGAAAGTATTTGCAAAAAACATTCTGAATAAAACATTCTGAATAAAACATTCTGAATAAAACATTCTGAATAAAACATTCTGAATAAAACATTCTGAATAAAACGTAGAGGCTGGCCCGTGCCTGCCCTTGTTTTGCTTGCGGACGAATTCAGGACTCGATAATTTCTTTGTTTTCCAGATAATAAAAAAGATCTTCGCTTTTAGATTGTTTATAGAGTTTTAGATAAATATGGGTATCAATGTAGGCATGCACAAAACATCGTTTGTATTGTTCTTTGAGTTCAGGAAACTCTCTTAGCATGGACACCACACTTTCACAGGCGTAATCAACCGCATCTTGGCGTTTACTAAAATCTACTCCGCGGTTTTTCATTGCGATCACTGGGGCGGAAATAAAAAGCCTGCTTTGCAACTCTTCGCCTAACTCTTGCTGAGTTTCTTGCAACAATTGATTGGCATCTTGCAAAGCGACAGTAATTTCTTTGGCCCAACTCTTGTTTGTTTTTGGTACACTGGTCATTTTCATTCCTTAATAAATAGAAGATAACTGGCTTATTGTAACATTTGACCAGTTCAGTCATTGTTTTTATTATGCATTGTTAGCATGATTAATCTCTCATTAATCCCAATATAAGGAAAAACCAGTGAAACTCTACGAAACCAGGCTTGCGCCAAATGCCCGTCGGGTCAGGATGTTTTTAGCTGAAAAGCAGATAGATATTGATTGTATTGAAATTGATTTAAAAGGTGGAGGAAACCTCACCGAAGAGTTTAAAAGCAAAAATCCTTTTGCCAAGGTTCCAGTTTTAGAATTAGATGATGGCACGATCATCTCGGAATCGGTGGCGATTTGCCGTTATTTTGAAGAAATTCAACCAAAACCTCAATTAATGGGTGACTCCCCGCTGGACAAAGCGCAAATTGAAATGTGGCAACGTCGAGCTGAACTGGGTTTTCTATTTCCGGTCGCAATGGCTTTTCAGCACTGCTCAGGCTTTTTTGAAGACCGCATGACACCTCGCAAAAGCTGGGGAGAAGATAATATCAAAAACGCTTTGGGCTATCTAAAGTTCATTGACAAACACTTGTCAAAAAATAAATACTTGAGCGGCGAAAACTTCAGCATTGCCGATATCACCATGTTAACCACCCTGGATTTTGCCAAAGTGGTGGATATTCGCTTAACTGAAAAGCATGCCAACATTAAACGCTGGTATGAACTAGTATCCGCCAGAAAGAGCGCACAAGCATGATTAATTTATATACCGCGCCAACCCCTAACGGATGGAAGGCATCCATCATGCTGGAAGAAACGGGGCTGGATTACACCGTTAAACCCATTAATATAGGCACAGGCGAACAGAAAAGCGCTGAATATGTTGCCATCAACCCTAACGCCCGAATACCCACCATTGTCGATACTGATAATGACAACTTTTCGGTATTTGAATCTGGCGCTATTTTGGTCTATCTGGCTGAAAAAACGGGCATGTTGATGCCTACAGATATCAAAGGCCGCTCATTGGTAATGCAATGGTTAATGTTTCAAATGGGAGGGATCGGTCCGATGATGGGACAAGCCAATGTGTTTTTCCGTTATTTCCCAGAAAAAATTCCAGCGGCTATTGAACGTTATCAAACTGAATCCAAACGCCTGTTAGCCGTCTTAAATGATCGATTAAAAGACCATAAATATCTGGCCGGAGACTACAGTATTGCTGATATAGCAAACTGGTCGTGGGCCAAGATTTATGAGTGGCCCGGCGTTGACGTCAGTGATTTACCTCACTTATTGAGATGGATCGATTTGATGGCGGCAAGACCGGCAGTTCAAAATGGAATCTTAGTTCCTGCTCCGATTGACAAAGAAACCTTACTGAAAAGTGCGAAAAACATTGTCACTGGAATAAAAGAGACCAAAAGATAGAGCTGGATTATTGAATTAGCTGGATTATTGATTAGCTACATTGCTGCTGCTATGCTCTGCGACGTACATTTATTATCACTCAACACAGAAACCAATAATATGAATCTATTAAAAATCACTCAAAAACAACTCACTCAACTGACGCTTATTTTGTTAGCGACTATCACAAGTTTTTCAAGCCAGGCGACGATTGTACAATTTGAAACTAGCTTTGGTAATTTTTCAGTTAATTTGTACGATGAAGATACTCCGGTAACGGTTGCTAACTTTCTTCAATATGTGGATGACGGCAACGGTAATAACGCTTATTCAAACGTGATCATTCATCGCTCAATCGATAACTTTGTGTTGCAGGGCGGAGGCTTTAGCTACAATGGCGGCGCTCCCTTGAATACTCAAAATCTACCGATCGATACGATAAGCAGCAACCCCGCGATTATTAACGAACCCGTATTTTCTAACGTAAGGGGTACCATTGCCATGGCTAAAGTAGGCGGCAATGTCAATAGTGCAACCAATCAGTGGTTTTTTAATCTCGTCGATAATAGTACGAATTTAGATAATCAAAATGGCGGTTTTAGCGTATTTGGAGAAGTAACCGCTGAAGGACAAACAATACTAGAGCAGATGGCTGCAGTACAAAAATACGATTTCGGTGGTGCATTTACCAGTATTCCTTTAGATAATTACGATGGAACAAGTGTTCCCAACAATTCAAACCTATTAATTATCACTAGTATTCAAATAATCGACCCATCAGCAAATACTGCAGCTTCGTTAAGCCCACTTCCAAATTTAAATAATTCGCCTATCATTAGCGGAACACCAGCGACAGGTATCGAAGTTGGTACCGCATATAATTTCACCCCGACTGCAAGTTCGCAAAATGGAGACGCATTCACTTTCACTGTTACTAACTTGCCAACTTGGGCTAATTTTGACACGGTCACTGGGGAGATATCAGGAACTCCAACAAGCTCTGATGTAGGCTCTTATAGTAATATTGTTATCACAGTTACTAGTGATGAAAATGAGCTTTTATTGAATTCTTTACCTGCATTTAATATTACCGTAACTGAAGAACCACCTGCCACATCTGGTGGAGGTGGTGGTGGAGCTGTTAGTTGGTTAATATTGATTTTGTTATCAATTAGATTCAAAAAAAGATAATAACTATTTTTTGGAATCTTTCTTAATCGATCGCCAGCTGACATTCCAGGGTGAAGCCAACCATATTTTAACTAGCCCCCAAAAAGACTCAGGTTTATTCTGAGTCTTTGGCTCGGCTTTATTCTGAGTCTTTGGCTCGGCTTTATTCTGAGTCTTTGGCTCGGCTTTATCCTGAGCTTGATGAGCTTTATTGGAATTTTCATTGCTCGCCGCCTCCTCTTTTGCTGTTTTTGTTCTTTTAACAGGCTTTGAGCTGGACTTCGAATCAAACTCCGCCACCAGTTCTTCCATCACAATGGGTTCAGCACTAACACTTTGCATAACAACCGTTTCAAAAACATTCGGAATATCACTAACACTTCCTCCGCTATCAAGATGTTCCAGGTTAACCTGCATGGCTTGACGAACTTTAAGAATGTCTTTTCTCATTCCTTCGGTAAAGCTTGCACTTTGAATCATCACATCGCTATCTTTAATGATGCTCACAATTTCTTTTCTAATTTGTTTAACGCAACCTTTTTCCTTTTCTTTTAAAGCTTCAATATGATCAAATATTGACTCTTGCGGGACCGCTAAAGAAAAAGGCGCAATAGCAACCCCACGTTCTTTCAATAAAAACCTGAGCGCCATTGCCGTTTGAGTGCGTCGCTTAAAATTACCGATCGCCCCCACAAAATCATCAACCGATAAATTAGTTAACTGCTCACTTCTTAATTGTAAGCGTAACGCCAACCCCACCTAGCGATTAGATAGTGGGCGACAGTTTGACATTCCAAGGCATTAAATAATCAAGATCATCTGGCTGCTTGGGTAGCTCTTCAAGAAGATGCATGATGTAGT
>JAUUYO010000017.1 GCA_030590405.1 Kangiellaceae bacterium | reverse complement strand
GAGGCTACTCGTATTGATTGTCTTAGCCGAAAAGGCGAAGACTGAAGCAATTATTTAATTTTTGCTTCTTTGTACATTACGTGTTTGCGAACAACTGGATCGTATTTTTTGAATTCCAATTTAGTTGGCGTGCTTCTTTTGTTCTTGTCTGTGGTGTAAAAATGACCAGTGCCCGCAGATGAAACCAATTTAATTTTATCTCTCATGATCTTGTCTCCTAAACCTTGATGCCGTTATGACGAACTTCAGCCAATACAGTATCGATGCCTTTCTTATCGATGATACGCATACCTTTTGCAGAAACTTTTAGTTTTACAAAACGGTTTTCACTCTCAACCCAAAAACGGTGAGTGTGAAGATTAGGCAAAAAACGACGACGTGTGCGGTTTTTTGCATGGGATACATTGTTTCCAGCTACTGGTCTTTTACCGGTAACCTGACATACTCGTGACATGACTTTAGCCTCTGCTTAAATAGCAACCTTACATTGCCATTGTGTTAATTTATTTCTTAAAAAATTCTGTTTTTTGACGTTTAACATTCTGTTTATTGATATTTAACATCAGGGCGACAATTTCGACTAAAAAAGTCTGTTTTACCTTCCTGTCGCGGAAAGGGCGCACTTTATACCAAAAACTGGCTAACAATACAACAAAATCAGTCAAAGTAAGCCGTTTTGTGGGTGTTTTTTAACCTTGACCGAAATTTAGTCTCAAGTGACTGGGTAAAATAGTCTCAAGTGAGAGGGTGAAATCATCTCAGTGTGGAGTCATCCAGGATTAGATTTGTCCCCGCTCAGCCAACGAAGTCACTTGATGAGAAGCCACTACTAAATGGTCTAAAAGCCTGACATCAATCAAGCTGAGTGCGGTTTTTAAGGTCTTGGTGATATCGATATCTGACAGACTCGGCTCAGCGACGCCCGAGGGATGATTATGGGTGACGATGACCGCCGCCGCATTGTGGGCCAAACAGCGTTGTAACACCACTCGCGGATGAACCGAAGAGGCATTGATAGTACCAAAAAACAATTCTTCAAAGGCTAACACATGGTGTTGATTATCCAGAAACATCACCGCAAACACCTCATTGGGTTTTGCCATGAGTCGCGATTGCACATATTGCTTAACTTGCGATGGATTTTGCATCGCATCCTGACGGGTGATCTGCTCTTCTATGTGACGCTGACTCATTTCCAGGCAAGCTTGCAGTTGTACGTATTTGGCTCTGCCGAGTCCTTTGATCTGACAAAACTCTTTTTCAGTGGCGGCAAACAGGTTTTTCAGACTGCCGAAATATTGAATAATTTCTCGGGATAATTCAATCACGTTTTTGCCCCTGGTGCCGGTCCGTAAAAATATAGCGAGTAATTCCGAGTCAGACAGGCTGGCTGGACCTTTATTGAGCAGTTTTTCTCGTGGCCGCTCGCCTTCGGGCCAGCAAAATAGAGATGACATAACAATTCCTTTTGTTTACTAGTGAATGATTTGATTCTAAACAAGATTGAAAGTGAAGTCTGTAGGAAATTAACTATAAAAAGAGTGAGAAATGATAGATTATGTTTGCTATTATGTACGTAAGTAAGCAATTAGTTCGTCTGCAAGGCTTGTTATTATTGGGCTTTTACTAATTTTTAAAGCCGTTCTGTATCACATAATTAGAGAGTTCAGGTCATCGATTTATCAAAAGCGCAAAATAATCAATCACCAACTAAAATAATACTTGGGGTAACTGGCGGGATCGCGGCTTATAAATCGGCTGAGCTGGTCCGTCGCCTGAAAGAGTATGGTTTTGATGTTCGGGTGGTGATGAGCGAAGCCGCTAAGAATTTTATTACTCCAATGACGATGCAAGCGGTGTCAGGTAATCCAGTACATCATCAATTATTTGACTGTCAGGCTGAAGCGGCCATGGGGCATATTGAACTGGCCAAGTGGGCCGATATTATTCTGATTGCACCGGCAACAGCCAATAGTCTGTCAAAAATAGCGCTCGGACTGGCTGATGACTTGTTATCGACACTGATATTGGCTAGTACTGCTAAACTGCTAATTGCCCCAGCAATGAATCAACAAATGTGGGCGAACAGCGCTATTATGAATAATGTTGAGCAGCTTAAAAAGCGCAACATTACAATCATTGGTCCGGAGCAAGGTGAGCAAGCATGCGGTGATATCGGTTTTGGACGCATGTCAGAACCTTTACAAATCGTCGAGCAGGTTTTATCGCTGGTCAACGAATTAGGCGTGTCAAGTATTGCTGAGCGGTTAAAACAAACGGCACCAGGTTTGAGTGGAACAGGTTTGAGTGGAACAGGTCTGGCTGGAAAAAGTATACTGATAACCGCTGGACCCACTCTGGAAGCGATTGATCCGGTGCGATTTATTTCTAATCATAGTTCAGGAAAAATGGGCTACGCTTTAGCTCAAGTGGCGGTCGCAGCAGGTGCCAGGGTTACTTTAGTTTCCGGCCCGGTTAGCCTCAAAGCGCCTCAAGGGGTGTCGCTAACATCCGTTATGAGTGCAAAAGATATGTTAGATGCTGTCAAACAGCATGTCGATAACTGTGATGTATTTATTGGTTGCGCGGCAGTCGCCGATTACGCCCCGTGCGAAGTTGCCAAGCAAAAAATAAAAAAGAATGACGAAGAAATGCAAATTTCATTGAAACGTAACACTGATATTCTGGCATGGGTGGCGGCTCAGGCCAGTCGACCTTTTGTGGTTGGTTTTGCTGCAGAGAGTCAGAATGTAAAAGAATTTGCCAGAAAAAAACTAATCAATAAAAAACTGGATCTAATTTGTGCTAATGATATTAGCCAGTCGTCACTGGGATTTAATAGCGAATATAATGAGATTTTGATATTAAATAAAAACAATCAGGAAACAAAACTGCCTGTAGCGAGCAAAATCAATATTGCAGCCAGTATTTTAACCGAAATTAGCCTAAACTTATAAAAACAAGCAATCATTAACCTTTGATCAATGGGGTTTTTCATAAACAATAATAACAGTAACACTTCTACCAGTGATCGATAAAATGAAATATTTCGACAACATCATCAGGGTCTGTTGATCTTAGTCGAAAGAAATATTAGCGCGGAGAAAATTAGTGAAAATTAAAGTCAAAAAAGAAAGTAAAGTCAAAGTCCCCAAACTGCAAACGAAGACTTTGTTATCCTATTCATTACCCTATTTAGTTTTGTGTGTATTAACCATTATTTTTGTTGCGATAGTGCAATATTATCTGGTGGTTCTTCAGCCAGCTAAAGATCGTAATTCGATATTTGTGAATGTCACTATGACTTCCTATATGGAGTTAGTCCTGGGGCGATTAGATTCGATTGGCGAATCCACCCGAACGGTATTAAGTGACCCGGGTCTTATTGAGGAAATAAGGCAAGCGACACCGACGCAAATGAACACTATTGAAAAAAGACTCAAGAATCGTTTACCGCTGGTGGATGGTGTTAGAATTCTCGACGCCTCTACTCATGAAATTGACCCGAATTCGGTACCCTCAATTACCAACGTGACATTACAATTGATGAGAAATCTGCAGACTAAAAATCAGGTGATGCATGAAGCGATTAATGCCGGAGCTAAAGATCAGCATATTGCAGTATTACTCAGGATTAATAATACTGATAAAATCGCGCTAATCGGGGTGAGTTTTAATATTTTTAACAAAGCACTGCCGCAAGATAGACTGGTTCCTGGCTATTATGAGTTTTTGCAAAGCTTTGCTAATCAAAACTTAACCATTACCAGTCTTGGTAAAAAAGTCTATAAAGTGGGAGAGCCTCTTGGTATCGCCAAATTACCTTCGACTCAATGGCGGATAGCATTTTGGCCAGCTGAACCAGCGGATTTTTCTTCTGAATTTGAGTTGATGATCTTTTTTGGTGGGTTAATTCTGGTATTAAGTTTTGTGGCTATTGGTGGTTTTTTTGGCTTAAAAGGTTTACAGACCAAGGTTCGTAGTGATGCCTCTGGTTTTTTACGTTGGTTGATTGACAATGCCAAAACCAACCAACCACTTGCAACGCTCGATTTTGAATTACAAATATTTTCAGATATGTCGCAGGCTTTATCCCGTGAGGGGTTTGCTTTAGGGGTGAAGAGCGGGGCTGGCGAATCAGTTAAACCGGCAGGAGCCAAAGTCAAAGCTATTGGCGAAGAGTCGGAATCAGGTTCCTTGATTGCCGCACTAGAAAATAAATCTTCGGCGTTAGAAGTCGTCGCCGGAAAAAACGCCAGTGAATCTGGAGAGCTTTCAGCTTCAATATTCAGAGCTTACGATATACGCGGCATTGTCGGTGAAACACTTAACGCCAGTATCGTTAAAGAAATTGGTCGTGCCATCGGAAGTGAGGCGTTTGAGCGAGGCGAGCAGCGCGTGGTGGTCGCTCGTGATGGCCGCTTATCGGGACCTTCTCTGATTGAGGCCTTAATTGACGGTTTAGTCGAAAGTGGCAGAGATGTCATCAATATCGGCGAAGTGCCAACTCCATTGCTGTATTTCGCCACCCATTATTTAGATTCAAGCAGTGGTGTGATACTTACTGGCAGTCATAACCCCAAAAATTATAACGGCTTGAAAATCGTGCTCGGCGGACATACTTTATCTGGTGATGAAATTCTAGCACTCAAAAAACGCATCGACACTGGCAACATGGTAAAAGGGGAGGGAAGTAAAGAAACCAGCTCCATTATGCAAGATTATATTAGTCAAATAACCAGCGATGTGGCGCTAACTCAACCGCTTAAAGTGGCGGTGGATTGTGGCAATGGCGTTGCCGGTAAGGTAGTACCACAATTGTTACAAGCGCTTGGTTGTGAAGTGATTGGATTGTACTGTAAAGTGGATGGCAATTTTCCCAATCATCATCCAGATCCGAGTAAATCGGAAAACTTAAAAGAGTTAATCGATTTGGTCAAATCTGAAAAAGCTGATATCGGACTGGCCTTTGATGGCGATGGTGATCGTCTCGGTGTGATTGATTCTGATGGTAATATTATTTGGCCGGATCGCCAAATGATGCTCTATTCAATGGACGTGCTTTCACGAAATCCCGGCGCCGATATTATTTATGATGTGAAGTGTAGCAAACATTTAGCCAAAGTCATTTCTTCCAATGGCGGTCACCCCATTATGTGGAAAACGGGACATTCTTTAATAAAAGCCAAGATGCATGAAACTGGGGCGTTGTTAGCGGGTGAGTGCAGTGGCCATATTTTCTTTAAAGAGCGGTGGTATGGTTTTGACGATGCGCTTTATGCTGCGGCCAGGCTGTTAGAGATATTATCGGCCGATACCAGGAAATCAGTGGATATATTTGCTTCACTGCCAAACAGTATTGCCACACCAGAGATTAACGTTGCGATTGCAGATAGTAAAAAACACAAATTTATAGAAAAATTGACTCGGCAGGGGATTTTCGGCAACGGTAAATTGATTGATATTGATGGCGTTCGGGTTGAATTTTCAGATGGTTGGGGTCTGGTGAGAGCATCCAATACTACGCCAAATTTAGTGATCCGTTTTGAAGGTGATAGCGAGCAAATTATCAAAAAAATGAAGCAATTATTTAAGCAACAAATGTTGATGATTGATAATAGCTTAGATTTAGATTTTTAGGGATGTAACCATTCAGATCACCTCTAAAATTCTGTGACAAATTTTAGAGACAACCTGAACAGTTACGATATTGCTGAATCAGTTACATAAGGATTACATATGACCGAAAAAAAGAAAAATAGAAAACAGGATATTTTGCAAAATCTGGCTTTGATGTTGGAAAAAGAATTATCTGAACGGATCACAACTGCTCGACTGGCTAAACAAGTGGGCGTCTCCGAAGCCGCATTATACCGCCATTTTCCTAGTAAGGCGCGCATGTACGAATCGTTGCTCGACTTTAGTGAAGAAAATATATTCAGCCGGATCAATTCAATTGCTGCGGGACCACAGGATGCTTTTGAAAAAAGTAATAAGATTTGTCAGTTAGTTTTGGGATTTAGTCAAAAAAACCCCGGCATCAGTCGACTGCTTACCGGCGAGGTTTTTTTAGGAGAAACGCAAAGGTTGAAGGATCGGATTTCGCAATTTTTTGACCGGGTTGAACTTCAATTTAAACAGCTTCACCGAAACCAGGCTATTGCCAATGGAGAATCGACCATCGATTCAGCCGCCATCGCAAAATTGTTAACATCGATCGTTGAAGGGCGGGTCCAGCAGTTTGTTCGTTCAAGATTCAAAATTGAGCCTCTTGAGCTATGGGATGTTCAATGGCGCCTAATTACTTCAGGTGTTAGTACTACTTCAGGTGTTAGCTGAAAAGATCGTTAAGATTTTAACCGGAGCTTTAAATATTCGAGATAATTCTCACGTATTCCTTTCACTTTCGGCGTTTTACAAAATTCGACTCCGGGTTCTTCGGCAGAGCATGAGACTTCTAAAACAATTTGCATTTTATTTTCTTCAGCCGGAATGCGAGAAAATGATATTGCGATGTCTGAGTCTTTAATCGGCCGACTGGTGAGGATTAAGGTATTGGTGATGATTTCAATTTTTCCCGTAGCGTGGTCTCTAGCGTAGATTTGTGCTAACTGCCAAGCTCTGTTGCAAACTTTCTCATTGGGGCAATCAAAAATGATCGGTTCTTCTCCTTGTTTTACCCGAGCGTTTTTACGCAGTGCTATGCGAACGCTTTCCAATTCTTTATAACGGATAATATCTCGCTCAAAACTTTTTTCGACTCGAATTTTTTCTTTTTCAAGTAGCTGGGTGTTGAGCTGATTATTGACGATTTGATCTTGTGATGCCTTAATATCTTTTAATATCGTCTTAGCTACTTTTTGGCCGAGACGTTCATAGGTTGCGGCTTGTTGTTGTTGATCTTCCAGTTGCAGGTTTAAAAGATCTTCCTTGCTATGTTGGATTCTAATTCGTTGTTCCAGAGCCAATAGTTGGGAATCGCGATTGCGAATAATATCGCCAATCGAACTAAATTGTCTAAGCAGCTCAGCGTCGCGATGTCGTTGTTGGGTTGCTTCGACTTCTTTGTTTCTTTCTTCGATTATTTTTAATCGATCAGCATCCAGCTCTGCCAGTGTTTTTGTCGGTTCAACATGCCTGATTAATTTTCCAGATTCGCTGATCACATCGTACCCAACCGACTCCATTTGTCGGTTGATCTTGTCTTTGATCTCTACCCGGCCAGCTTCATTTTTATATCTATAGTAATTTTTGGCTAATACCGTTTGAGCGGCACAAAGCAAAATTAAACTTATTGTTAACCAGATTTTTTTCATATTAGATTGAGTCTTATCTGTCCTGATGGTTATTCGATACGCCATATTTTTGTCGATAGGCAGTTATTGCGGCCAGATAAGCCTGCATCTCTGACTGGCTCTCGATATAATGATGCAGATCGTCCAAGTTAATAATAGCATAAACTGGCAAGTTATATTCTTTCACGATTTCCTGAATGGCTGACAGTTCGCCACTGCCTTTTTCTTGTCGATCTAGCGCGATCAATACCCCGGCTGGAGTTGCTCCCGCCGCGTTGATTAAATCGATGGATTCTCGGATCGCGGTTCCTGCGGTGATCACATCATCAACAATCAGTACCTTGCCCAACAATGGGGCGCCCACTAAATTCCCTCCCTCCCCGTGGTTTTTAGCCTCTTTGCGGTTATAGCAAAACGGCACATTGCGATTGTATTTGCGAGCTAAAGAGACCGCTGTGGTACAACCTAACGGGATGCCTTTGTAGGCAGGACCAAATAGCATATCAAATTGAGCATTGGCATTGACCAAGGTGTTAGCGTAGCAATCACCGAGTAGTGCCAGATCTTGTCCTTGATTAAAAAAGCCTGCATTAAAGAAATAAGGGCTGATTCTACCGGATTTTAGAGTAAACTCACCAAATTTTAACGCCTGACGTTTGATGGCTAATTCAATGAAGGTTTGTTTGGTTTGTGACATTCTAATCAATGTGGTTGATGGCGGTATGCTTGAGTTTACCGTGATTATTCGACTGGATAAATAGATGCCAATAAATTATCCCAAGAAAAATGGTTTAATGTGAAACAATCTTGCTTTTTATCATTCATTTTTAGATGACTTATGAAAGATCGGTAGAGCCTGGTTGATTAGTTAGTTAAAACAGGCATAATCTTGTGTCAGTAAGGAACTTAATTGTGAACAATCATATGAAAACACTCGATAAAATCGATACAGACATTCTCTCGGTGTTGTATATGAATGCCGATATCACCAACAAAGATCTGGCCGAAAAGATCAATATTGCGACTTCGACCTGCCAGGAAAGAGTCAAACGGTTAAAAAATCAGGGAATTATCATCGGCTATCAGTGTGAACTTAATTTGGCCGAGTTTTCAGGCCATATTGAGGCGATGGCTGCGGTTAAAATGGTCAAACATACTGAAGCGTTGGCCGATAAATTACGCGACGAATTACTCGAATTGCCAGAAGTGATCCAAATTTTTCATATGGGCGGGGAAAATGACTTTAACGTCCACCTGGCGGTATATGATACAGCTCACCTGAGAACCTTGATTTTTAGAGAGTTCACTTCGCGAAGTGAAATACAGAATGTGGAAACATCGCTGATTTTTGAGCATCGCAGAAGTAAAGTCTTGCCGTCGATGCTATAGTGAACAATGCGCTATAAATGGAATATTGTAGTGATTACACGGTGTATATTAACCAATAATGTGTGTTTATTTAGAAGATCTTTGAGTGATCTCTTTGATAATTGCTGCCAGTCTATCCTGCCCCCAGAAGGCCAATCCTTGATATTGAAAGCTGGGTACTCCCCATAACCCCAACTGGTTAAGATCCCGTTGATTTTTTTCAGCTTGTACCTTCCAGTCTTGTTCTGCCAGGCATTTTTTTGCCTGTCCCCAATCCAGTCCTGCTCGGCAAACGAGTCGGCGGAGTCCTTTGTCTGAGGCAGTATCAATACCTTCTGCCCATATGCCTTGACTTATGGCGTCAACCAGCTGTTTCTCTTTGGCCTGCTGTTTAGCGAAATAAAACAGGGCCATACATCTTTCCACGCCTTCGCCCAAGGGATCGGCTATTTTTCCGAATGCAATCTGATAGCGTTCAGCTTCACGTTTGGCATCATGCACAATGTAGAGTCTTTTGTTTTTCGGGACTTTTAGCCCGCGCATCACCATGGGTAATACCGGTTTGATATTAATGGTTAGCGGATATTTTTGTGCAATTTTAAACAGCCGTTGAGCGGCCAGATAGGAATAGGGACTTCTAAAGGAAAAATAAAAATCGATGCTCGGCGGCTCTGCACCGTCATGCTTGTCTAACGGCATGCATGCCGTGTTTCGTTGCAGGTAGCCGGGCAAGCTAATCTCTTTTGCAGCTTCTTTTTTGGCTGTCTTGGTGGCAATAGCTGTCTCGGTGAGAATATTGGTTACAGTGCAGGTTATTGATAATCGCTGATAAAGGTGCCAGAGCCGATCGATCCCCCAATACCATTCACCGCCATAATAGAGCATGCCGGATTGATAGTGTCCTTTTTGTTGTAAATAATGCTTGGCGTGGTTTAATTGTTGCTCTGCTTCTAATGGGGACAATTTGCCGTACTGTAGAGTTAATTTATCTAACGAGAGTGTGGTATCTTGCGAGAGCCACAGAGCATCACAAACCAGTTGACATAGTTGTAAAAACTCAGGGTGGTTGAGGTTAGCGAGCAAGATGGCGGTTGCCAATTGACTGTTTTGTAGTGAGGGAAGCTGAGTTTTTTGTGGAAAGCTTAGTTGATGCTCAATAGCTAATCGTTTGGCATCTTTCAGTGCATAGTTTGCCTGTTTGTCTATTTCGAGATTTAAGTCGGAGTTTAGCTGCAACAGGATTTTAATATTTAATTGTTTTTGTTGCGAGATCAGTAAGTCGGGTAAAACTTGTAACAATAAATAGCTGTAGGGATCGTTGACGCGTAAGTAAAAGGTTATTTGATCGATTGATGGATTAAATTTTTTGTGTAGCAAAAATAACCCACGTTTAAATCTGGTTAAGGTATTACTCGTGAGCCAATTAATCAGATGAGGCATCAATAAAGTCTTTAGGCTCATATCACTAATACCTTAACGCATACCAGAGCCGCCCGATCTTTTCATGCAAGGCTTTTTGGCTGGCATAGAGCGCCTTGGCACTGGGGAAATAATGTTGCCAGTTGGGGCGATTACGATCAAAAACCGTGGGCGCTGGGGTGACCATTAAGCCGGTTTTTTCAAACTCCAGACGAGCCCGGTGCATATGAGTGGCATGGGTCACTAACAATATCTCTTTAATTTTACTTTGGCGTAGAATTGTGGCGGAAAACTGAGCATTTTGAGCGGTATTTTTACTTTCAAATTCAATCCATTTTGGCGCAATATTAAAAGCCGATAACATCGTTTGATTCATTAAAACGGCTTCGGCAGTCGCTTCACCAGAAACGCTGCCACCAGAAAGTAGAATAGGTAAATTCGTTTTTCGATGCAACCAGGCCGCGTATTGAATTCGCTGCAAACTCTCAGCACTTACTGTGTCGATATCACCGTATTCCGGTGCTAGATTGATCCGCCCACCAGATAGCACCACAATGGCCAGGTCCTGGCGGTTTTGAATAGCATAGGATTTTACCTGAGCCTGAGTCAAAATTGGCTCGGTTAGCAAGCTGCTATTTAGACTGTTAGAGATGCTGGGTAAGGCGAGCAAATAGAGGTTAATCAACGAAATCAAAAATAAGCTCAGCGCGATTTTTTTGCGTTTTTTAAACAAAAAATAGCCGCTGACAAACAGAACCAGATTAATCCCCGGAGGAAATAAGATAGTCTCGACCAATCGACTGATGATAATTTCAAAATCCATATTTTATTGTTTTTTTAGCTCAATGAAATGAGGCACTATATTATCAAGAAGGGGGGATTTATCAAAATACAGAATGAATTTGTCAACATATATCGCCGTGCAAGCAAAAATAATCGCCAGAAAGCCTTGTTGACAGGTGATTTCAACAGGCGGTCAATTAGATGATATTTTCCAATGCAGATAAGTGTCTGAAGACCTGATTGCTCGCATCTTCCATTTTGCGTAGTGATTCTTTTGCTGCTTTTTGATCATCTGCCTTGGCGGCTAACATAGCTTCGACCCCCGCGGCGTGGACTCGCTTATGGGGCTCTTCAATCGCCAAATAGGTCTGGTGACCAGCATACTTTTTGCCATCTCCCTGGTAGTACCATTCGCCCAATCGACAATCGGTGTGTTTGGAAAAATCATCGATCGATTTGTTAGAATTCTCCAATATTTTAGCGTAAACATCTGCCTTCCAGACAAGATGGTCCAGTTTGACTGTTTGAATAAATGCGCTTAACGCCGATTGTTTAATTACATCTCGCATTTGCTTAGATGATTCAAGAATATGCTGGTAGGAGCCGTCCAGCGAGCTATTTTGCTCAGCAATGGTCGTCGTATATTCACATAATTGATTGATCTGGGTGGCAGCCATTTCTGAATCGCTATCGATGGTATCGATTAAACTACCGATTTCGCTGGTGGCATTGCCGGTATTTTGCGCCAGTGAACGAACTTCGTCAGCAACCACAGCAAAACCGCGGCCCTGATCGCCTGCTCTAGCGGCCTCGATTGCAGCGTTCAGCGCCAAAAGGTTGGTCTGATCTGATATGTTGGCAATCACGCTCACGAAACTGGCAATGTTATCAGAGACAGCCCGTAAAGAGCCCATTTTTTTGCTACTTTCTATCGCCCGCTGGCCGATTTCACTAACTGTAGAGGAAATACTCCCCAACACTTCGGTGGATTGGGTGAAAACGTCATTTAGACTACTCATCGCTTTGTCTTTTTCAATAATGTTATTTGCCAGATTTGCCACTGACTCGCGAATATCCTCCACGCTGTGTAGGGAATCGAGCAACATCAGCATCATTTGTTTTGATTCAATATCATGTGCTCCTTTATTGCTAATTTGTTGATTTAAATCTGTTTTTTCTGCCTGTGCGGATTCGAGTGATTGTCGGGATTGTTGCAATTGATCAGTCAGCTGTTTGTTTTGGGCCTCTAACTCTTGAATTTTTTGTGTATTTCCGAAAAACATGGGTGAGATTACCTTTTGCGTTTTGCTGACCATGGTTACTGCCAATTCGGAATGGAAACTGGGTGGCCTGGGAAGCTTGAAAGTTAAAAAATATCTATGCGCTTTATAAATGTAGCAGAGGATTTGGTAATTTGCGGAAATAATTGGGATTATTCTTGGAGTGTTTGAATGATGTTGCGGTCGAATGTAAATGATTGGCTCAGGAGAGGTTTTGGCTTAAGCGACGCTTTTATGTTCTGCTTCAGCGGTGCCTCTTCCTAAGCTTTTTGGATTTACTTGATTCTCTTGACTTTGACTTTGGAATTTAAGCCTTCAACTTTTGCATTGAATGAATTGAAAACGCCGCGAGAAATGGTAACTTTCGGATTGGTCAATTTCCGGTAGCCGGATGCATTGCTGGTTACTTTCCAGACCTGACCATTTTCGAGGGTAATTTTCATACCCTTTTTCCAGCCTGAAAAGTCACCGACAATTCGCGATTGAATGGATTGTAGCTCGTCTGCCTGGCTGGGTTGGCCAAAAGAATCATCAGCAGAGACATTCTGGGATTGAGTTTGTTTGTCAGGCAGCGCAACAATGGCTTTTTCAGGAGTGACTATTTGAGGAGCTGTTATCGGAGCCGTTTTATCGGGCGATACCATTGGTTGGCTTATCGAAGGGCGTGTTTTGTGGTATTTAGTCACGGTATCAAAACAATCTAGACGGTCAGCATCTTTTTGTATGGCGGAGCAGTCAAGAATATCTGAGCGTAAATCGGCAAACACCTGACTGGTGTATCCCAGACTGACAGATAGGATGATGAATCCAGTTAGAATTTTTTGCATGTTAATAGTTCTCTATTATGTTGTTAATTAATCAGCAGGTTTTTCTTCTGATGTTTCAGGTTTTTGTCCCATCACCGCAAAAATAAGCCCTAATTCAAATAGGATCCACATTGGGAAAGCGAGTAGAATTTGTGAGATCACATCTGGTGGGGTTAATAACATGCCAACTACAAATACCCCAACAATGACATAAGGCCTTTTTTGTTTGAGGTTTTCTACACTGGTCAGCCCCGACCAGACCATCAAAATAGTCGCAACCGGGATTTCAAAAGCGATCCCGAATGCAAAAAACATTTTTAATACGATGTCCAGATAACTGCTGATATCCGGTAACACCTGGATGCCTTGTGGTCCTGCTGCGGTCAGGAACGCCCATGCCATCGGAAAAACCACAAAGTAAGCAAAAGATAAACCGCTATAAAACAAAACGATACTGGAAAATAACAGCGGGTAAGCAAAACGTTTTTCATGGCGGTATAGTCCAGGGGAAACAAACCCCCAGGCCTGGTGGAGAATATAAGGCATTGCGACAAAAACTGATAATACTGCCGTCATCTTAAATGGGGTTAGAAATGGCGCGATGATATCAGTGGCAATCATGTTTGAGTTTTCAGGCAGGTGAGCAATAAGCGGCGCTGATAAGATTAAATAAAGATCGTTTGCCCAATAGATCAGCCCGACAAATATGACGATAACCGATAGCACCATGCGCAACAAGCGATCGCGCAATTCGAGTAAGTGGGAGATTAAGGGCATGTCCTTTTCTGTGGACGTGTCTTGGTTGGATTCAGTCATTGTTATTATTTGTTTTCCGAATGGCTTATTGCTGGTGCCTGGTCATTTTTATCGGTTTGAGGTTTTTCTGAACCTGCGGTTTCTGAACCTTTAACATTTGAACTACCAGCATCGGAATCATAGGCCTGGCCCAATGAGGACATTTCCTGATGAATGCTGTTAGTCGTTTGGTTTAAATCGTCCTTTAGTGAACTAAACTCTGATCCAACGTCTAATTCGGCTTTAATTTTTGCTTTTTGCTCTGCGAGTTGTTGTTGTAACTCTTTCACTTTTAACTCGCGATCGATTTCAGTTTTAATCGAATCAAAGCCTTGCTTGGCTTTTCCAATCCACAGCCCAACGGTCCTGGCTGCTTTGGGCAGTCGTTCGGGACCTAGCACTATCAAAGCAATAATGCCGATGAGTAAAAGCTCAAGGAAACCCATATCAAACATAATGAGGTCCTATTTTTGGGTTTTATCTTCTTCTTTAATCACTTCGCCTTCAATGACATTTGAATCCTTTTTATTTTCGATTGATTCTTCGGGCTTTTCTTCGCCATCTTTCACCGCTTTTTTGAATCCTTTTAGAGCGCCACCCAAGTCGCTACCAATACTTTTTAGTCGTTTGGTTCCAAATAATAATATAACAATCACTAAGATGATTACTAAACTCGGCATACTGATCATATTAATTTCTCTCTTAAAATTTTGTAACTACTAAGTCGTTACTTACTACATCTAAATTCAAACTCGTCTAAACACCAATCTATCTAAACTCAAACTTATATTGGGGCATTTAAGCAAAAGGCAAATGCCCACCACCTAACAAATGGATATGGATATGGAAGATCTCTTGTCCGCCACCCTTTCCAGTGTTTATTATAGTCCTAAAGCCTTCGTTCAGTCCTTGTTGCTTGGCAAGTTTTGGCAACAATAGCATCATTTTGCCCATTAATTCCTGATCTTCTGGTAACAATTCGTTTAGCGAGACAATATGCTTGCGTGGAACGATGAGTAAATGCACATCAGCTTTGGGGTAAAGATCTTTGAAAACAATCACATCTTCGTCTTCATAGACCTTGTCAGACGGAATATCTCCTTGTTCAATTTTGCAGAATAGACAATCAGTCATAATTTCAAATCCTCTTCACCAAAAGTAGGTTCTATGATGGAATCCGCCTTCACAACCAAGAGTTGGTCCCATGAGGGAAGGGGAGGCTTTATTCCTGTATAGGTCACGCGGTAAAAGATACCACAAAACTGGTTAATGACAAGCCCATAAGCAGCCCCTTTACCCATTCAATCGCAAGCCACTCAGGGCTTGAGGTTAAGCTGAGCAATATAAAGGTTAGTCCTAAAATCGCCCAGCGTATGCGTTTTCCCGAGCTTAGTTGTGATTGTTTTAAGCTATCGATCGATTTAATTAAAGAGATTTGCTGATTTGACTGGTTACTACTGGCGTTCAAAAATGCGCTAATTTTTTCTGGCATATCAGGTAGTTCTTCTAGCCATTTAGGCGCTTTTTGTTTCATTTTATTAAATGCGGCTTTCGGGCCATAGGTATCGGCGAGCCATTTTTTGAGAAAGGGCTGAGCTGTTTCCCACAAATCCAGCTTGGGGTAAAGCTGGCGACCAAGCCCTTCGATATACAGCAAGGTTTTTTGCAATAAGACTAGTTGTGGCTGTACTTCCATTTCAAAGCGTCTGGCGGTTTGAAATAACTGAACAAGAAAATGGCCAAAAGAAATTTCATCCAACGATTTGCCGAATATTGGTTCGCAGGCGGTGCGTATCGCAGATTCAAACTCTTCGATGGAGACTTTGCTAGACACCCAGCCCGATTGCACATGCAGTTCGGCAATCTGACGATAATCACGGTTGAAAAAGGCGACAAAATTTTGCGCCAGATAGCGTTTGTCTGACTGATTTAAGGTACCCATGATGCCGCAATCGATGGCGATATAACTGGGGTTTGCCGGGTCATCAATATTGACGAAAATATTACCCGGATGCATATCTGCATGAAAATAACTGTCGCGGAACACCTGGGTAAAAAATATTTCGACACCATGATGGGCCAGTTTTTTCATGTTGACGTTGTTTTCGAGCAGCCTGTCAATTTTACCGATCGGCACGCCGTGGATCTTTTCCTGCACCATGACTCGCTGGCGGCAAAATTCCCAATAAACCTTTGGCACATAGAGCAGATCAGATTGCTCAAAATTGCGTTTTAATTGAGTGGTATTGGCTGCTTCGATGCGAAGGTCTAATTCATTAAAAAGAGTATTTTGGTAATCGGCGACAATTTGTTTGGGGTGGATACGTTTACCAATTTCAGAATAGTCTTCAAACCATTCTGCGAGTATTTTGAGCAGTTTAAGGTCCGCCAAAATCTTTCGTTTAATCCCGGGACGAATGATTTTTACCACGACTTCATCGCCATTTAATAATTTGGCACTATGCACTTGCGCCACCGATGCAGAAGCGAGTGGTGTTTGCTCAAAAGATTCAAATACTTCAGCAAGCGGTGAGCCGAGTTGCTGTTCAACGGTTTCGATGGCGATTTGTTGACAAAATGGTTCGACATTATCTTGCAGTTTAGCCAAGGACTCGGCTAAATCATCATCTAACAGGTCCCGCCGAGTGGATAACATCTGACCCAATTTAACAAAAATAGGTCCTAGCTCAGTTAACGCCAGATTTAATCTTTCGCCGCGATCCAGGTGGTGTTTTTTATTACGGCTTAAGGCAAACAGCTTAAACAGTAAGCCGTATTTAGACAACGGGGTAGGAGCCAGAAATTCATCTAGACCGTAGCGGTGCATGATCCGGTTGATGACAAAGGCTCTTTTTAAAATGAATAATCGCTTCATGGGGTATTCTTTAAATCTGATTGTTTGAGAGCTTGTTGAGTGGCTTTCAATTGAGTCATTTTAGCATTGAGCCGATCAGCTCGACTTCGAAGTTGATCCACTTGTTCAAAAAAGTATCGCTGCTCACTAAGGCTCGGAGTGACTCGGGCTTCTTCTTGAATATATTCACTGATATCCTGGCTGACACTTTGGGTGGTTTGTAATAGCCAACCAGTTAATTTTTCCAGTCCAGTTGCCAAAGTATGTCCAAGCGGGTCTCCGAAGAGCTGCGCCAAAGGCTCATGCCAGTCGATATTAAGTTTTTGCGCGAAAGATTGAAACTGCCTGGCGGTGGATATGTCGCCCGAAAAATTCAGTTCGCCTTTAAAAATTGAGTCAGCTGAGTGTTCAGCTGCTGCGGCAGCTATAAAAGCGTTGAACCGACCGCTAATGGATGCCGATGTTTCTGTTTCAGATTGTTTACTGACAAATAACTCACTCCCATTAAAACTAAAGTAGTAATTCAGCTGATAGTCTTCGATGTAAATATGGATGACCTTGTTATTGAATTGTTGCAGATCTTTGCTTGCTTCAACGTCCAGACTTAATAGTTTTCTGGTTATTTTTTGCAAGGCGGTGGCGGAGAGTTGATTAATAGACAGTTGATTAATAGACATAAGGCAGGGGTTAGTACTTAAAGCCGCGATGCAAAGCTACAATTCCGCCAGTTAGATTATGGTATTCACAATCTTCAAAATCGGCTTGTTCAAACATCCCCTTCAAAGTATCTTGATCCGGGTGCATGCGAATGGACTCGGCCAGATAGCGGTAACTGTCTTCATCGCCAGTGATCCACTTACCGATTTTAGGTAGTAAGTTAAACGAATATGCATCGTATGCCTTATTGAATAATTCGCTGGTCGGTTTGGAAAATTCTAATACTAATAAACGCCCGCCGGGTTTAAGTACTCGATACATGGACGCCAGCGCTTTCTGTTTGTCGGTGACATTACGCAGGCCAAACGCGATGGTAATACAATCGAATTGATTGTCTGCAAAAGGCAGCGCCTCGGCGTTGACCTGAGCAAATTTAATATTGCTGATCAGTCCTTTATCAATCATTCTGTCTCGTCCGACTTTCAACATAGAGTCGTTAATGTCGGCTAATACGATTTGCCCACTATCACCAACGATGGGGGAAAAAAGTGCCGCCAAATCACCTGTGCCGCCAGCTAAATCCAACACTTGTCCACCAGCGCGAGCACCACTTTTTTGAATGGTAAAGCGTTTCCATAACCGGTGAACACCAGCCGACATTAAATCGTTCATCAGATCGTATTTGACTGCCACCGAATCAAATACTTCAGCCACCATGCTCTGTTTTTTTTCCAGTGGAACGTCGGTGAATCCAAAATGAGTGGTTTTTTGCTCAGACATGCTGGGAATTATCGTTAAAATGGTTATTGAGCGGAGTATAACAAGTGTTTGGTGTAGAATCAGCACTATTTGAACCCCGATGGATTCTAATTTAGGGTAAAATCGACCCCGTTTATTATTTACGATAAAGTGGCTAAAAGGGGCTCGCAGAATGCATTGTATCTATCAGAACAAATCTCATTCTCCACTTATTATGGGGATCCTCAATATTACCCCGGATTCTTTTTCCGATGGCAGTCAATATAATAATGTGGAGCAAGCGTTTGAAAGAGCTCGTCAGATGCAGCAAGCTGGCGTGGATATTATCGATATTGGCGGCGAATCGACTCGCCCTGGCGCGGCAGATGTGAGTGCTGAGCAGGAGATCGAGCGAGTCGTTCCGGTTATCAGCCGGATAAAAAAACTCGGCATAGCCATTTCGATCGACACCAGCAAATCTCAAGTGATGCAAGCTGCGGTGGAAGCTGGAGCCACAATGATCAATGATGTCAGAGCATTGACCGAAGAAAACGCCTTGCAAATGGCGGCCAGGCTGAAAGTGCCGGTGTGTCTTATGCATATGCAAGGACAGCCGCGCAGCATGCAAAAGGTGCCGGATTATCAAAATGTGGTGCAACAAGTCATCCGTTTTTTGCTTCAAAGGGTCAAAGCATGTGAAAATGCAGGTATTGATAAAAGTTTGGTTAGTATTGACCCCGGTTTTGGTTTTGGCAAAAGTTTATCGCATAACCTGAAATTACTGGAACAGCTGGAACGGATTGTTGAACTTGGATTTCCAGTGCTTGCCGGGTTATCGCGAAAATCAATGTTAGGCGAGATCACTAATAAGTCGGTAGAGCAAAGGTTATCAGCCAGTCTTGCGGTCGCTCAGATCGCCATGCAAAAAGGTGCTAGAATCATCAGAGTGCACGATGTGGCTGAAACGATTGATGTCCGTCAAGTATTTATGGCGATGAAAGCGTTAAAATGAATAGCAAAAATACAGATAACAACCAATTTAACAACCAATTAACAACATAAGGACGTTGTATGTCTAAAAAATATTTTGGAACGGATGGGATCAGAGGCAAAGTTGGTGAATATCCGATCACGCCTGAATTTGTGATGAAACTTGGCTGGGCTGCTGGCAAAGTACTGGGCAAAAAACCTCGCGACCGCATTGTCATTGGCAAAGATACCCGGATCTCAGGTTATATGTTTGAATCAGCGCTTGAGGCGGGCATTGCTGCGGCCGGGATGGATGTGCAATTATTGGGGCCGATGCCCACTCCCGGTATTGCTTATCTGACTCGGACATTTCGAGCGGCTGCCGGAATTGTAATTTCTGCTTCGCATAACTCTTATTATGATAATGGTATCAAGTTTTTTTCCGCTCAGGGCACCAAGCTTGACGATTCGATCGAGCATGAAATAGAGGCGTACCTGGACAAAGATATGACGACAGTTTCTTCAGAGCACATTGGTAAAGCTAAGCGGGTCTCGACCGCAGCGGGGCGTTACATCGAATTTTGCAAAGCCAGCATTCCTTCAAGCTTTTCTTTTGAAGGCTTAAAAATTATCATCGATTGTGCCAACGGCGCGGCTTATTCAATTGGGCCAAAAGTATTTCGAGAGTTAGGTGCGGATGTACAACCGGTGTTTAATCATCCCGATGGATTCAATATTAATGAAGGTTGTGGAGCGACCGACACCGATGCGCTAGCAAAACTGGTGGTTGGCAATAAAGCTGATCTGGGGATCGCGCTCGATGGTGATGCGGATCGACTGATGATGGTTGACCATAATGGTGAGTTGCTGGATGGCGATGAATTGCTCTACATCATTACCAAAGGAGCCAAAGACGGCGGACGAATGGAGGGCGGCGCCGTTGGAACGCTGATGTCCAATCTGGGGTTGGAAAAAGCCTTGCAGGCGGAAGGCGTCGACTTTTTAAGAGCCAATGTCGGTGACCGTCATGTGATGGAACTGCTCAAGCAAAATAACTGGAATTTTGGCGGCGAATCTTCAGGCCATCTTATTTGTTTAGATAAAAATTCGACTGGTGATGGTATTATCGCCGCGCTGCAAGTTTTGGCGGTGATGGTCAGTGAAAACAAAACCTTGGCAGAGCTTAAAAACGGGATGAAAAAATTTCCGCAAACCATGGTCAACGTCAAAGTCTCTAAAAGACAAGACCCGATGCAAAATTCGGTGGTGGCAAATGCGGTTAAATGTATCGAAACCGAACTTGCGGATACTGGCCGAGTGTTATTAAGGGCATCAGGTACCGAACCTTTGATCCGAGTAATGATCGAAGGTGAAGATGAATCACAGGTCAAAAAATTAGCCAATCAATTAGCGGATGTGGTCAAAGATAATTTGTAATCAGATTTTTTGGGAAAAGAACCCTCTCCCCAGCCATCTCCCAGTGGTAGTGGGGGTTAAGTTCCCTCCCCTTGGAAGGGGTGGGCTTGGTAGGGGTCGCAAAGAG
>JAUUYO010000162.1 GCA_030590405.1 Kangiellaceae bacterium | reverse complement strand
GGATCAAGCTGATCTTTGTCTACTTTAAGATAAACTGCGACAGCTTCCGGTAAGGCGATGGATTCCGATACACATTCAATTGCCTTTATTTCATCAATTAACGAGGGGAAAGCCTCTTCGGCAACATCCGGCATGGTTAAGGTATAAGCGGTTAGCGCCGGTGGGTTTTTTAGCCCCAACAATAACAATACCCAAAGCATCGCCATAAATGCACCGACCAGATAAATACCGTCCATGCCTTTGTATTGCATGATTAAGCCCGCTATCGGCCCACCTAAAAATGCGCCCGCAAACTGGCTGGTCGAATAAACGCCTAATGCGGTCCCTTTACCCGACAAAGGAGCCATCCGCGAAATCATGGAAGGTAACAATGCTTCCATCAAGTTAAATCCGGTAAAATACAGCATCAATGCCACCACCACGATGCCCAGTGGAAACTGAAACATCCCAAAACTAAATTGCACTAAAGCAATCAGCATCACTCCGGCTAACATCACTCTGGTATGTTGACGTTTTTTTTCTGCCAGAATGATCATCGGTAACATCAACACTACCGCTGCCACCATGGTCGCGAGATAGATCCAGCTATGCTCAGCCAGATCCACACCAAGCCCTTTAAGCCGGTTAGGAAATGCCACAAAAAAGGACGTTAGTAAAAAATGCAAAGTGAAAATACCAAAGTTGAGCCGCATTAATTGACCGTCTTTAAAAATCTTGGAAAACTGATTTCGACTAGCAATCGCGTCTCGCTGCACAAATTGGGTATTGGGATTAGGGGTCAGAAAATAAATCACCAGCATCGCGACAATGGCTAACCCGGCGATCACCAGAAAAAGCCCTTGCAGACCGAGCCAAGTTGTTAACCCTGGTCCAAGAATCATCGCCATCGCAAACGCCGCGCCGATGCTCATGCCAATACTGGCCATAATTTTTGTGCGTTGTTCGTCTCTAGACAAATCGGCCGCCAAGGCCATAATCGCACTAGCAATTGCCCCGCAACCTTGCAATAAACGGCCGGCGATCACCCCATAAATATGCTCGCTCATCGCAGCGACTAAACTGCCGATGACAAATAATATCAGACCAAAAAGAATGATCGGTTTACGTCCAAAGCGATCGGACAACCATCCGAATGGGATTTGGAAGATAGCTTGAGTCAAACCATAAGCGCCAATCGCCAATCCAATTAGCGCCGGGGTATAACCATCAAGCTGCTGACCCACCAAACTAAATACCGGCAATAACATAAATAAACCGAGCATGCGCAACGCAAAAACAGCGCTTAACGTCAGCGCTGCCTTTTTCTCGGTTGAATTCATATTTGCTTTATTATTCATTTTGCCCTTAAGGGTGCTATCGCGGTACTATGTCCGATTCGGTCTTCGAGAAAGTCTCGATCAGTCTATCCAAATTAATCAATCGACCTGGATTAATCAGTTGAACACGAAAATCTGATTAATCCAGGGTCACGCATTATACAAGAACTCGCATGAATCACATAGAAGTACGGGGCGCTAAAACCCACAATTTAAAAAATATTGATGTCACCATTCCTAGAGACAAATTAACGGTGATCACCGGATTGTCCGGATCAGGCAAGTCGTCGCTGGCTTTTGACACTTTGTACGCCGAAGGTCAAAGACGTTATGTGGAATCACTCTCGGCCTATGCCCGTCAGTTCCTGTCTTTGATGGAAAAACCCGATGTTGAACATATCGAAGGCTTATCGCCTGCCATATCCATCGAGCAAAAATCAACCTCGCATAACCCCCGTTCGACGGTCGGTACCATCACCGAAATATACGATTATTTAAGGTTATTATTTGCCAGAGTCGGCGAACCTTATTGCCCTGAGCACAATATCGCCCTACAGGCACAAACCATCAGTCAAATGGTGGATCATACCCTTGCGCTGCCAGCAGAGAGTCGAATGCTATTACTGGCACCAGTTGTGCGAAATCGTAAAGGCGAGCATGTCAATCTATTTGAAGAGCTACAGGCCAAAGGCTTTATTCGCGCACGAATTAACGGCAAAACTTATGAACTCAGTGAAGCGCCAACCTTAGAACTTCATAAAAAACACACGATAGAAGTAATCGTTGATCGTTTTAAAGTCCGCAAGGATATGAAACAGCGCCTTGCCGAATCATTTGAAACCGCTTTGGAGCTATCCGATGGTTTGGCTATGGTCGCCCCAATGGATGAAAAATCCGAGCAAGACGAGTTACTTTTTTCAGCAAAATTTGCCTGCCCGGATTGCGGCCATAGCTTATCGGAATTAGAACCGCGTTTATTTTCTTTTAATAATCCCGCTGGCGCTTGTGGAACCTGTGATGGTTTAGGCGTTGATCAATTTTTTGACCCACAACAAATTGTGGTTAATCCAGATATTTCGTTAGCTGGTGGCGCAATCCGTGGCTGGGATCGCCGTAGCGTGTATTATTTTCATATGCTCAAATCGCTCGCCAGTCATTATGATTTTGATATCGAAAAGCCATTTAATAAACTCACAAAAAAAATCCAGAAAGTGATTTTGTACGGCAGCGGTAAAACTAAAATCGAATTTACCTACAGCAATGACCGCGGTGATGTGATGAAACGAGTGCATCGTTTTGAAGGGGTTATTCCCAATATGCAGCGTCGTTATCATGAAACCGAATCGGTGGCAGTACGAGAAGAGCTGCAAAAATATATGACCAAACAGTCTTGCCCGGCTTGCAGCGGTACACGATTGAAAGAAGAAGCGCGCCATGTATTGATCAAAAAAAGAAACCTGCCCTCTTTAACCAGTTTGCCGATTGAAGAAGCGTATGAGTTTTTTGACAAACTAAAACTGCCGGGCAAACGCGGAAAGATCGCCGCAAAAATATTAAAAGAAATCTGCGACCGATTAGAGTTTTTAGTTAATGTCGGGCTCGAATATTTATCCCTGGAAAGAAGCGCGGATACACTTTCTGGCGGTGAAGCTCAACGAATTCGATTAGCCAGTCAAATTGGCGCTGGTTTAGTCGGCGTAATGTATGTTTTGGATGAACCTTCCATCGGGCTTCATCAGCGGGATAACGAACGGCTTTTAAAAACCCTTCGTCACTTAAGAGATTTAGGCAATACGGTAATTGTGGTTGAGCACGATGAAGAAGCGATCAGAACTGCTGATTATATTTTGGATATTGGGCCTGGTGCAGGCATTCATGGCGGCGAAGTGGTCGCCAAAGGAAAAATAAAAGATATTCTTAAAAATAAAAACTCACTCACCGGAAAATATCTTTCTGGCAAAGAATCGATTGAGCTACCTGAAAAACGCATTTCTGCAAAAGGTGGACAGTTCTTTGAGTTAAAAGGCGCTACCGGTAATAATTTACAATCAGTCGATTTAAAATTGCCAGTCGGTGTTTTTACTTGTGTGACAGGCGTATCCGGTTCGGGTAAATCGAGCTTGATCAACAACACTCTTTACCCGATTGCAGCGACTGATTTAAATCGAGCTTCCACGATGACTCCTTCGGATTATAAGAGTTATTCTGGAATGGATAACTTTGATAAAGTGGTAGACATCAATCAAGCGCCTATCGGACGAACGCCGCGATCAAACCCCGCTACCTATACTGGAATATTTACCCCTATCCGCGAATTAATGGCTGGCACCCAGGAATCCAGAACCCGCGGTTATAAACCGGGACGTTTCAGCTTTAACGTTAAAGGCGGCCGCTGTGAAGCGTGTCAGGGTGACGGCATGATCAAAGTCGAAATGCATTTTCTGCCGGACATGTATGTTTCTTGTGATGTGTGTAAAGGTAAACGCTACAACCGGGAAACTTTAGAAATCCTTTACAAAGGAAAAAACATCAATGAAATTTTAGGTTTGACCGTTGAAGATGCGCGGGTATTTTTTGATGCGATCCCATCGATTGCCAGAAAGCTGCAAACGCTGATCGACGTGGGCCTTTCCTATATTTGTTTGGGTCAGGCAGCGACCACTTTATCTGGCGGTGAAGCCCAGCGGGTTAAACTATCCAAAGAATTGAGTAAAAGAGATACCGGAAAAACGCTTTATATATTAGATGAACCGACGACTGGGTTGCATTTTCATGATGTTAAGCAATTACTCGCCGTTTTGCATCGTCTAAGAGATCATGGGAATACGGTGTTAGTCATTGAGCATAATTTAGATGTAATCAAAACCGCTGACTGGATTATTGATTTAGGCCCAGAAGGTGGCAGTAAAGGTGGGCATATTATTGCTGAGGGTACGCCGGAAGATGTGGTGAAAGTTAAAAAATCTTACACTGGGTATTTTTTGAAGGATGTGTTGAAATAGAATATTTTGTCGTGTTCGACAGCATTGGAAGACTGGAAGATTCGAGTAGCGAACCATTAGTCCGCGCCTGTTTTTAATCTATTTTTTAAGTCAAAAGCGTTTCGCAGCGCTGCGCTCTGACTGCGACATTCTTTTTCCAAGAGCTGAAAAAGAACGCAAAAAAGCCCTTTACGTTACGCACTAGGCGAGCGCGATTAATAGTGAGATTTAGCTTGAAACAACAACTTGGGCGCCTACATTCGCCGTCTTCTCGAAACATTTTTAAGAGATTTCTACCTCAGTTGCTTTGAACATGGGTGCGCGACTATAAATTGCAAGGTAATCAGTCGACAAAAATCAGCAAGCCAGTCGCAGCACTCCCGCCCTAGTGGCTTCTAACGGGTTCATAAAACTCATGATGCGTTGGATAAGCGCAGAAGCTGTCTGAGCGAAGCGAGTTCTTTTGCGCCCGATGCAGCGCTATAGGGAGAATAAAGACAGTAAAGTGAGAAATGCTGTAGAGCCAAAAAGACCAATCAGTTAGATTGAACGACAGAGCTTTTGCCTACTTTTGGGGCATTTGCCAAAAGTAGGTCGCAGTCAGAGCGTAGCGCTGCGAAACGCTTTTGACTGTAAAACTAATAGAAACAGGTTCGGACCAATGGTCCGCTTCTCGAACTTATCGGCCATTCAAAATATCCCCCATAACCTCCCCATCAATATTCCCCCCACTAACAATCACACCAACATTTCCTTTCGCTTCAACTACGCCACTCAGTAAAGCTGCCAACCCCAAAGCGCCACTCGGTTCAACCACGATTTTCATTCGATAATAAAAAAATCTGACCGCCTCCATAATCGCCTCTTCGCTAACGGTTTTCATTTCATCAACATATTCTCTCACGAGGGGAAAAGTAATATCCCCCATCGATGTGGTGCGAGTACCATCGGCGATGGTTAGCGGATTTGGATTAGAATGTAATTTGCCAGTATAAAAAGACTTGGTAGCATCGTCCGCCATTTCCGGTTCAATGCCGATCACTTTACAATCAGGTAATTTACCTTTAGTGGCAATCGCGGTGCCGCTCAACAATCCGCCGCCACCGCATGGCGCTAACATCATATCCAGATCGTTGATCTCATCAATCAATTCAAAAGCAACGGTACCTTGCCCGGAAATCACATTTTCATTATCAAAGGGTTTGATTAAGGTTAACTGATTATCTTTATTTTCTTTTTCCGCAACTTGCTCGCGGGTGGTTTGTATCGGATCAAACACAACCACTTTAGCGCCGTATCCTTCAGTCGCTTGTTGTTTTATTTTGGGTGCGTTATTGGGCATTACGATAGTGGCACTAATATCTAACATTTGACAAACCAATGCCACCGCTTGAGCATGGTTTCCCGACGAATAAGCAATGATGCCTTTTTGCTTTTGCTCATCTGTCAATTGGCTGATCGCATTGTAAGCGCCACGAAATTTGAATGCGCCCATTTTTTGAAAATTTTCACATTTGAAATAAATATTGGCATTCAGCCTTTTATTTAATGTAGAAGATTGCATTACTGGCGTTTTATTGACGACATCTTTTAGTCGTTCACTGGCTGAAGATATTTTTTCAAAAAAATCAGTCATGTATTTTTATCCATTAATGAGTTAAACAAGAACGCTCTTTCAACTAAAATTTCCTTACTAACAGGTGTTAAGTTTTCAGGCAAATCATCCAGCAAAAACCATTTTAATTGCGAGCATAAATCCGGTTCTAAATTAGCAGGCTCCCCATTCCATTTCTCTACCTTGAATACCTGATGAACAATTGATTGATTTTTGTCGGTTTTAATACAGAAAGAGCTCGCACTAAGAACCTCTATGCCCAACTCTTCAGTCAACTCCCTCTTGAGCGTCTGAAGGGGTGACTCTCCCTCTTCCACATGACCAACAGGCAACGACCAACAATCAGGAAAATGCTTGGTATTTTTTCGTAAACCTAATAAAACTTTACTCTCATTAATCAGTATGCCAGAAATAATATTGATGCCCGTTGGCAGATTCATGCATCCGCGCCCTCAGCTCGATTTAACGCGATGGGGCTGGTCCTGACCCAATAAAACAAATACATAATCACCAGCTTGGTAATACCGCTGGTCACCGCCAAAAACATCAGCGGCCAATGTTCAACCGCGCCCATCGAAAAAGCTAACAACACCGTGGAAAAATCTTTAATCAAAATCGACTGACTTAATCGAATATCAATCGCACCGGTTTTTCCATGTTTGATAATAAGATAGATTTGGTGCGCATAGCCTTGCGCCAGAAAAAGTGTTACCACCACAATTAGCCCGGTTGATATTAATTTGCTTTGATCATTAATTTCCCCTCCGGCCAACATAAAAACAACCGATGCGATCAACGAGCATCCGGCAATCGCGAATAAACCAAGCGCTTTAAAATTACGCCGATCTAACCAGATTTCAACAATAATGGCGAAAGTTAGCAATGACGCAGCTAGTCTTGGCCAAACCAGGTAATGATTAAATGGTGAGATACTAAATCCGTAAACAAAAAATGACAGGTAAGCAAAATAGCTGACAAAAGCTTGATTCAAAGAGATAAGCTCGGTCGATTCAAGCGAAGAGAGCTGTTTACGTTTTCGAATAGTATTTAGTTGAGCATAGATGCCCAATAAACTGACTAGAACTAAACTACCATTTAGCAGGCCTGCAAGTGTATAAAACAATATCGAACTCAAATAGGTATTTTTGCTATATTTTACTCGATCCTGGCGTTTTCCGATAGAGGCAGACTCCTAGGCCAACGATTGCCGAATTCAACAATAGACAGAAGTAACAAAAAGCTTGGGTTGATTCCTCTTACCACTTACAATAGTTTTTTCAAAATACTCAGGATAGTTTCATGTCGTTAGCTGATAGCAATTTATTCCAGCCCATTGAATTAGGTTCTTTAAAACTCCGCAATCGCGTCGTAATGGCCCCAATGACCAGAACCTTTAGCCCCGATGGCATTCCGAATGATTTGGTGGTGGCTTATTATGAGCGACGGGCTAAAAATGAGGTGGGCTTAATCATCACCGAAGGCACTTGTATAGGTCACAAAGCCGCCAATGCTTATGCCAATGTGCCTTATATTTATGGCGAGAAATCACTGGCCGGATGGAAAAAAGTGGTCGATGCCGTGCATGCCGCAGGCGGAAAAATAATCCCTCAACTTTGGCATGTTGGCGCAATTCGCCAAGCTGACAAAGATGCTGGTCCAGATAAAACAGTACCAGGCTACAGCCCATCAGGGCTAGTCATGAAAGATAAACCGACAGGCATTGCGATGAGCGCTGAAGATGTCCAGGAAACCATCGACGCCTTTGTACAGGCAGCTGTCGATTCTCAAACGATCGGTTTTGACGGGGTCGAAATTCACGGCGCTCATGGTTATCTGGTTGATCAATTTTTCTGGGAGGAGACTAATCAGCGTGATGATCAATATGGTGGCGATGCAGTGGCCCGGACTCAATTTGCAGTAGATATAATCAAAGGGATCCGCGAAAAAT
>JAUUYO010000299.1 GCA_030590405.1 Kangiellaceae bacterium | reverse complement strand
GTCTGAATGCGCACCACGCTGGAGAAAAAGCGGTTCTCTGCCAATGCCCATGAAGCGAAAGCGTATCCGAGCGAGATCAAAATGAAGCCCATCACGATGAGCCATAGCGGAAATTCGGAGGACCAGTTATAGCGGTGGTCCAGCCCCGCTACAATGACCATTGGAAACACGACACTCACCGCCATTAGTGGAGCAAGCACTTTGTCCCAGGATTTTGCATTTTGGATATTTTCAATATTTTGTCTTTCGGCTGTTAATCCGGGATGTCGTTGTTCCGCCCATATGCGCCCACCAATACCAGCGGCCAAGATCAGCATGGTATATAGCCACGCCTGCCACCAGCCGAGATCCCCACCGCATATAAATAAAATCAGCGGGATTAGGAGATACACCACAACTAATCTGATCCACTGGCGAGGGGATACTGTTTGAGCTACCTCTTCATTAACCGTCTTTGCTGACATGTCATTCCCAAAATAAAACATGCCTCTGTACTTAACTCAGTATTGTTAGTAAATTCTAGAAATACCTTGAAAATCGTCAGCTTTTTGTTGATACCTACAATTTCCCTGAGTTAACTGCAGAGGCATGAAATAAAATGGATTTGAGTGCGTGTTCACTCAGTCTTACACCTAACATAAGGATGACTCCGGTTTATCTTTGTTAAACAATGTTGACAGTTTATCACAACGATTTCATCGCCCCCTGTTTAGTGTTTGATTTCATCTTCCGCTTCGGCATTAAGCAGCGTCAATCGAACTCACAACCTTTTTATCATCCGACCAATTGCCTCGACAGGCTAGATATTTACACGCATTTGACTGGTAACCGTCAAAAAATCAGTCATGAAGCTGGTTACCCATTGGCCTGACGCAACCGGAAGCAAGCCTGATATTATATCAATGGGAACTTTTTGTGGCTCTCAATCGTGCTCTAACGTATATTGGAGACGCACAAAACAACCGCATCACAAAAATGACCTCAGATCCATTTTCATTATTATTTAGTCCACATATACCCATGCTCTATCGAATGGCGTATCAATGGACGTTGAACGGAGATGATGCGGAAGATCTGGTTCAAGAACTCGCTTCAAAAATGATCAACAAGGTCGATCAATTAAAATCAATCGAACAACTCCGCCCCTGGCTGGTCAAAGTTATGTACCGGATATTTGTTGATCGGTATAGAAGAAGAAAAAATAGCCCGGTGGTATTTGAAAATAACTTAGATGATCAGCAAATAATCAATAATTCACTGATCACAGACAATCATGACCCAGAAGCTAAGCTACATAGCTCAAATTTAAAAAACACGCTGATAGCCGAACTCAAAAAGATTGAACCTAACCCGGCCGCCGCGTTATTTCTTTTTGAAGTCGAAGGTTATACCCTCGCTGAAATTGCTGATATTCAGGGAATATCCGAAGGTACGGTTAAATCCAGAATTTTCAGAGCAAAAAGAAACCTTAAAAAAATCATATCTCTCGGAACTTTTTGGGATGTTCGCTCGTGATAACCTATAGAGGATAAATACATGCCCTGTGGTTCGACAAGAAAACAGATTGATAAGTGGCTACCGGACGTTCGGCAAAGCTTGTCTGTGGAGATGAGCCAACACTTAAGCAAATGCGAGCTTTGCCAACAATACGCTCAAAATCATTTACTGGCTGATAACTTAAAAAGCATCGGTCGACCCGAAATCCCTGTGGCGTTACAACAAAGAATTATCGCCAATGCGCACTCTCAGAAAAATAAACCGTCTTTAAATGGTTATTGGATTAAATTTGGCGCAGCAGCAATGTTGGTTATGACCATATCGCTTAGTTTTATGATGAATGACTCTGCTCGCCAAATAGCCATGGTCGCGCAAGTTTTATCCAATATTGAGCTTGAAGTTGGTGAGGTGCAAAGCACCAAAATAAGATTAAGCTCGCCTCAATCAATAAAACAAGCAGCTATGACGGTTAAATTGCCAACACATCTTGCTATTTCAGGATATGATGGTATTAAACAATTAAACTGGCTAACTAATTTGAAACGTGGCAACAACCTGATGGTTTTACCCATTCAGTTATTAGAGCCGCTCGATGGCATTATTCAGGTCGAAGTTGAACACCAGGGCGTCAAGAAGTCCTTTATTATTAATGTAAGAGCATTAGAGCCAACAATTAATACCCCAGAGACTATTTAAACGAAGACTATTTAAACGAAGACTGTTAAAACTAACTCGTTTAGGAATAACACTATGAAACGACTGAACCTCATTGGGAAAACCTTATTTTTGCTTCTGTTTGTCTGCGCGCCAGCAATGGCGCAACAAACCGTTAGTGAAAACGCAGCGCCTGCTCAAGAAATTGATGAACTGGATATCATGATCACCATCGTGAATGAAGATGATCAGTCAACGGTCATTGATGAAGTCATATCGCTGCCATCGGTAGCCTCACAAAAAGCCGTGAAAAAGAATACTAATAAAAGACAGGATAAAACCAATAACGCCTCGAATAAAGCACGCTCGAATGCACAACAAAGAATCAAAAACATTCTGGGTGATAGCGTTCCAGACAATGCCTCAGAAAGATTGCCCTCCGATATCCGCCGAGTGATCCCTCCGAAAAAACCACCAAAACCACCAAAACCAAAGGCAAAATAATGAGCATAAGATAATTATTGCCTCTTTCAAACAAATCGATAAAATGAAGGTTCTACTGAGTAGAACCTTTTTGTCGTTTAAGCCATTAATTTAGCATCACCAATTTAAGGATATTAAGTGGGTAAATTTTCAACTCAATTAGTCGCTGGATTAGTTTTTTTAGGCAGTCAATTGGTGAGTGCCGAATCAAACTTTGAGCGTGCCTCTAAATTGTATCAATCCAACCAGATTGAACAATCATTAGCACTCTTTTTAGTTGAAGAAAATAGCGGCAACCATAGCCCTCAAGTTCAATTTAATATCGCTTCGCTTTATCTAAAATTAAGAGACTATCCGCAAGCCGAAAAATACTATTTGAGATTAAGTAAACTCTCAAAATGGAAAACTGCTGCTGAATTTTATCTTGGCCTTATCGCAGAGAAAAACCATCAACCATTGCTGGCCAAACAATATTTCACCCGTGTATCCCAACAAAATACTCATCCAAGACTAAAATTGATCGCTCACAAAAAACTGATAAAAAAACAACCACCTCCATCCGCCTCAGGATCAAAAAACACCCTGCTATTGTCCTTGAATTATGGCTTAGATAGCAACCCGATTGCTATCTCTGAATCGTTTCAGATACCTTCCAGTCAATTAAGCGATACTTTTATAGAAACCATGATATTCGCCAGAACTTATGAGCTTCCATCATTGAGCGAAAATTTTTATCTTCAAGGCTATTTTTCAAATCGTCAACACGGCGAGTTCGATAGCCTGGATACAAATATCTTTAATGCCGGATTATTTCATCTCAATCAATGGGCTGGATGGCGATTTAATAAAGCGGTTAATCTTCACCTCAGCCAACTGGATGGCCAGAGTTTCTATCAACAAGTAGAATTGAGGGCCGACTTTCAAAAACGCTTTGATGACACCTTAATCAG
>JAUUYO010000231.1 GCA_030590405.1 Kangiellaceae bacterium | reverse complement strand
TTTGGTGGCCATTGCATCATCCTTGATATTATTTATTGTGCTCATTATTAAACAACGCACCAGAGAAATAAATCAGCTAATTCGATAATACCTGTGAGGCATTGGATATTGTTTCTGTGAGAGATTGCCTATATGATGACTGTCACTATTATTTTGCTAACAAAAAATGAAAATGAGGCAAAAAAAAGCAAAATTCTAGATTTCTCTACAGAAATTTACTTTACCTAATTACCGTTATAACTCCTTTGGTAGTTATGATGACAAAAAAACTCAAAAATGACCTTTTGTACTACTATGGGAATTTGGGAAATAACAGTTGATAATGTAGTCAGATCAATACTTCATTCACATGACTGAATCAATACAACCCGTTTTTGATGTTGGCAGCAAGTGGACAAGCTGGCATAACAGAGGTTTCTACAGAGCCTTAAGTTGCCTTGCGATGAACGAATAAAGGAGTATTGGGGGGATCATTAAAACTAGCAATTTGCAAAAAGGCAATATGCCTGCCATAATAAGGCATATTGCCACTAAAGGAGATATGTCTATGAGTGTCATCGCTGAATTCAAGCCAACCATTCGCCAGCAGCCTTCCGCTTACAGTCGCGCCTTGGTTCGCGTTGGTAAGATGGTAAAAGGGAATATTGCAAACTCACTGGATGAAATTGTACTGACGCAAGCCGGTGTTTCTCCTACCGCTGTCGAGGCGTTGGCTAAAACGATCATCTCGCTTCCTGAGTTGAGTTGGGTTATTGCACGAAGAACCTTAACTCACAGGAAAACTAAAGGAGAAAAGCTGACACCAGAAGAGTCAGGTCGTTGGCTCAGAGCAGCAAAAATATGCGCACTAGCGGTAGAAGTTTTCGGAAACGACAAGAAAGCATCCGTATGGCTGCACAAATCCCGCAGTGAATTCAATAAACAAAGCGCCCTCATTATTATGCAAACTGAGTCCGGAGCTAAGCTGGTTGAAGACACCCTCAATCGAATCGATGCGGGCTACTTTGCATGAAGCTTTGGAGGATCAGCAATTATGCTGACTTAAAGGGTATTGGCGGAATAAAGACTCCAGGTAGGTGGCATAACAAAGGTATCCCTGTAGTATATCTCGCCGAGACTCCTTCATTGGCCATGCTGGAAACACTGGTTCATTTTGAATTAGACGTTAACGAAGTCCCTTTAAATTTTAAGCTTTTAGAAATAGAATACTCAGGCAGGAAAGGCATTCGCCGGCTATCAATAGATAGTCTGTCTGGTGATTGGAAACAGAACGAAGAATTAACTCGCGCTATCGGTGATGAATGGCTCTCGTTCATGCAAGGTGTTCTTCTCAGGGTGCCATCGGCTTTGATCCCTCACAGTAATAACTACTTGCTCAATCCTCGTCATAAGCTTGCAAAAGACGCCAAGGTAGTAAGCTCTATAGCTCATCCTTATGATCAACGATTGTTTGGGTATGAAAATCCCTAAATAGCCACATGAATAGTGCCAGAAATTGAATCACCAGAATTAAGAGAATGATTTGTTTACAGTTATTGCTTCATCTATCAAATTACTGATGATGTGATCTGGCTGATTGCTATCTTTAGCGGAAAACAACCTATCGAAGAGCGGCTGGGTGAGCGATTAGGATTTTTATTTCTACTTTTTTCTAAGCGATAAATATCTGACTGGCATACCAGCTTTGAACAAATGAATTTTAGAATTAACCAAGATAGCTACAAGGCTCAGTCTGATTATTTCCGGTGACTCATATAATGTGCGATTAGCCCACTAGTGGAGCTGTCATGACTTGATTGTGTTAGGGCAGTGTTTGAGCCTTCTAACTCTACCAATATTTTTGTTGCCAGCTGCTTGCCTAACTCAACTCCCCACTGATCAAATGAATTAATATTCCAGATAACCCCTTGGACAAATATTTTATGCTCATACATAGCAATCAATGAACCAAGTGTTTTCGGATCAAGCTGATCAAATAAAAAGGTATTGCTAGGCCGATTACCTTCAAAAACTTTATGAGGCGACAATTCTTCGATTTGTTGTTCTGTTAAGTTAGCTGCTTGCAATTCAACCTTAACTTCTTGTTTGTTTTTACCGCGCATTAACGCTTCGGTTTGAGCCAGTATATTCGACATGAGCGCATCTTGATGTTTTGATTCGCCGCTAATATTTGACAATGATACCAGTACATCTATAGGCACCAATTTAGTTCCTTGATGGAGTAATTGATAAAATGCATGTTGTCCGGGATTACCTAATTCGCCGAATAAAATCGGACCGGTAGAATAATCGGTTGACTGGCCATCCAGTGTGATGGATTTACCGTTGCTTTCCATGTCGGCTTGTTGCAAATAAGCAGGAAACCGATGTAAATGTTGAGAGTAGGGGAGAACTGCTATGGCTTCAGCATTATAAAAGTTGTTATACCAAATTCCAAGTAAACCCATTAACACCGGAATATTCTTTTCATAAGGCTCAGTTTTAAAGTGTTGATCCACTTCATATGCACCACTTAAAAGTTGCTCAAAATTTCCCATGCCGATTGCAATCATCACAGACAGGCCAATGGCAGACCATAATGAATAACGTCCACCAACCCAATCCCACATAGTAAAAATATTCTGCGGCTCAATGCCAAAAGATAGCGCAGCCTCTAAATTGGTGGAAACCGCGACAAAATGTTTTGCCAATTGAGTTTCATCTGGTATTTGCGCTAGAAACCAGTCTCGTGCGGTATTGGCGTTGAGCATGGTTTCCTGTGTGGTAAAGGTTTTAGAGCAAACAATAAAAAGTGTGGTGTCGGCATTGAGGTTTTGCAAAGTATCATCAATTTGATTTTCATCGATATTAGCTACAAAATGCATGTTTAAATTTTTAGCAGCAAAAGGCTTGAGAGCTTCTGTTAGCATTTGTGGGCCAAGATGCGAGCCACCAATGCCAATATTGACCACATCGGTGATCGGCTTGCCTGTAGCGCCTAACCAATTCCCACTGCGAATTTTGCTGCATAATGGTTTAATTCGTTGCAACTCGTTTTTGACTTCGGCATGAACGTCAACGCCATCGACCATTAAAGCTGCCGTTCCCTGATAGCGTAATGCGGTATGAAGAACGGCGCGTTGTTCAGTGGTATTAATTTTTTCGCCATTGAACATGGCCATTATTTGTTCAGGCAACTTGCAGGCAATAGCAAGTTTGCTAAGAAGCTCGATAGTCGTTTGATCGATTCTGTTTTTAGAATAATCAAATAAAATACTGTCTAAGGAGATCGAAAATCTGTCAAAACGATTTTCATCAAGGTTAAATTGTTCGAGCATATGCACATCACGGGTCGCTTGATGATGCTCAACAAGAGCATGCCACTCCGGCATGCTTTTGAGGCTTTGTACTGATTGTTTCAATTTTCTGGAGCCTTATATATCCGTTTTGCAAATATTAACATATTAGGGTTTGTTGGTTAAACAGCCTTCTTTAGATCGTTTTCTGCTTCACAGGCGATCAATGCCAGGCTGGTATCTAACATGCGATTCGAAAATCCCCACTCATTGTCATACCAGGACATGATTTTGACCATTCGGCCTTCTACTCGGGTTTGAGCTGCATCAAAACTGGATGACGCTGGGTCGTGGTTAAAGTCGATTGAAACCAGTGGCTCAGTAACATAGTTAAGTACACCAGCCATAGGACCATTTGCGGCTTGTTGTATAGCCTGATTCACTTCTTCAACGCTGGTATCTCTTGATGCCATAAAAGTTAAATCAACGACTGACACGTTGATGGTTGGAACGCGTATTGCCATGCCATCCAATTTTCCCTGTAATTCAGGCAGTACCAGACCTACGGCTTTGGCCGCGCCTGTTTTGGTCGGGATCATTGAATGAGTTGCTGAACGCGCGCGATAAATATCGCTGTGCGCGGCGTCGATTAATTTTTGATCATTGGTATAAGCGTGTATGGTCGTCATTAAGCCTGACTCGATACCGATTGCATCGTTGAGAACTTTTGCTACAGGAGCTAAACAGTTTGTGGTGCAAGATGCATTGGAAATAATTGTACAATCACTATTTAGAATATCGTGATTAACTCCATAAACAATGGTTGCATCAACATTGGCACCCGGTGCTGAAATAATAACTTTTCTTGCGCCCGCTTCAAGGTGTTGATTAGCGGACTCACGATCGGTGAAAAAACCAGTACATTCGAATACAATATCGATGTCTAAATCTTTCCAAGGGAGATTTTTGGGTTCTTTTTCGTTGCATATTTGAATGACATCGCCATTGACGCTCATTTTATCTTCAATACCTGAGTCGTCTTGTAAAAGTGAAACATCGGCATTAAAACGTCCATGCACTGTATCGTATTTGGTCAGGTGAACATTATTTTTTGCATTGCCCAAATCGTTAATTGCAACGATTTTAATCTGTTCACGGTAGCCACCTTCATACAGTGCGCGTAATATATTTCTGCCAATTCGGCCGTATCCATTAATAGCGATGTTGATCATTTTTGGTCTCCAATTGTTTAACTAATTTTATTTATCTTTTTCGTTGTTCTACTTCATTGTTCTATAAGTTGCTGGCTTGTTTTGCTAAACGCGTTATTTCTGACCAGTTTTTTTCAGCAATCAGTTTTTTATCTAACATCCAGGTGCCGCCAACGCAGGCCACATTTGGCAAGGCTAAAAATTCTGGCGCATTATTAAGATTGACTCCGCCAGTAGGACAAAAAGTAACTTGAGGTAATGGTCCACCAATCGACTTCAACATGTTGACGCCGCCAGCCGCCACGGCAGGAAAGAACTTCATCGTGTCAAATCCTTTATTAAGTAAATTCATAACTTCAGAAGGCGTTGCCGCGCCAGGCAATAAGGGAGCAGAATTTTGTGCAACGGCTTCTAATAGCTCGGCGGTCGTTCCTGGACTCACCATAAAGTCAACCCCAGCGTCCAGTGATGCTTGCATTGTTCCGATATCGATCACTGTGCCACTTCCGATAATGCTCTGTGGTAGTGCTT
>JAUUYO010000208.1 GCA_030590405.1 Kangiellaceae bacterium | reverse complement strand
GCAACCCTGAATCGACAATAGTATATTATCCCTGCATATTCGACAGAATTAAGATTTTTTGATGACTATCAGCAAGGCGTTGACTGGTTAATGGAATAAAGCATTACAGCTCCATTTTAAAAGCTCTGCAAAAAATGTAAATACTTTTAGATTAATTGCTGCTGAAAACTCAGAAGCAACAACTAATCCAAAAAATCATACTAATTGACCGTAACGTAAACGATCTTATCATCGTTCAATTCTGAGGCTACTGGCGGATGGCTGATATCGCTTAATTCTCGACGAATAATCACTTCATGCTGCGAATAACGATTAATAAATGCGGCGGTCTTATTTGCCTCATATTGCATGGCGAAACTAGCCAGGCTTTGATCATTGCATCTTAAAGTATTTGCAATAGTACGGTATTCTGGGATTCTACTAACAGTTGCAAGATTAACTTTCCTTTTGTACTTTGGTAAGTTGTTCTCAGCAGCGGCAATGCAAATTTTTGTTCCATGGCTATTATCTCCAGGAATAAAAACATATTGAGCAGCACTAAGAGGCAATGCGGTGGTTGCTACGATTGTTAACATCAGGGTCTTTAAGTTTTTCATATCATTCTCCAATAAGCGTCTATTAGTAACAAGTAGTTGTTGTTTCAAGCATACAAAAATCATTCATTATCAGAGTGATAACCAGCGCCATTAAGAATTAATTTTATTCAGTGCTTCGATGACTTTGTAAAGTAAGAAACAATTATAAAATAGCAAAATATTTTTTTTGTTTCTGTTTCGATATGTAACAACAGTTATACTTATTGAATTAATCTTTAAATTAAGAGGGATATTGCTAAGATGATACAACCAGCAACAAATTGAAATATTTCTGAAAAGAAAGAGCTATAAGAATTCAACATTTATTGACAACAATATTTATCGCTAACAACATTAATCGCTAACAATGTTTATCGACTAAAAATAAGGCAGGTTAAATTGAGGTATTGTTACAAGTGCTGTTCTTGAATCAATCGGACTGAGTCAATCGGCTCACCACAAAAATCAACAAACTCATTGCCAAGATCAAATAAATACCAAGCAACCCGTATTGTCGATATAAAGTTTGATAGCTCAGCAAAGAAACTTCATAAGCAAGTGTATCCTGAGTATAGCGAGCAAGCTTGCTGATCATATTACCGCGTGCATCAACCACCGCAGAAATTCCGTCATTGGTTGAGCGAACCAACGGTATACCTAACTCAAGCGCCCGCATCCTTGCCATCTGCATATGTTGATAAGGCCCAAATGAATCGCCAAACCAGGCATCGTTGCTTACGGTAACCAGTAGTTTAGCTTTATCAGAGCTGGCATCCGCATCCGCGATCAGATCATGCATAATACCAGGGTAAGTAATTTCATAACAAATCGCCGGTACAACCTGATAATCCTCAAAACTCATTACTTGCTGGGTGCTGGTTGCTGGTGAAAAACTCGACATCGGCAAATTAAAAAATTCAATCAGTCCTCTTAACAAATTACCTAAAGGGACATACTCTCCAAAAGGGACTAAGACCTGCTTGTGATAGGATTGCTGATACTCGCCTAAAGAAATAAATGCCGCATAACTTATTTTTTGTTCCGCATGATAAATCGGCAATCCTAATAATAAATCGGTATGGGTTTGTTTAGCGCGATGATTCAGATCAACAATAATATCTTCCACCTGATGTTTATAGGCGGGAATGGCCCCTTCTGGCCAGACAAGCAGATCGGCCTGCCAATGCTGACGGCTCTGCTGGTAAAGCACATCGATGATGTCGGAAAAATATCGCCGGTCCCACTTTTTTTCTTGTGCAATATCAGGTTGGACTAAAGCAACTTTAAGTGATTTTTTATTAGGTTCGATGATGGCTTGAGGTAATAGCGATGCTAAAACCGGCACGCTGATCAAAAAGATTAATATCACCACATAAGGACGCACAAAAGAGACGCTTTGCGACGATTGTCTGGATATCAAATAACTGCGTAATAGAATGACCAAACCGCCAATCATCGCCAGCATAAACCAACTCACCCCATACACGCCTACCCAGGTCGACAGCATCCACATTGGTCCATCAATTTGAGTATATCCGGCAAATAACCACGGGAAACCACTGAATAACCAGGTTTGCATAAACTCAAAGAGTACCCAGGCGAAGGGAATAATTAATAACAACATATTTTGACCTAACCACTGGGCCATCTTGCCCATCAAATAGATGCCGCCAGCCTTCACGATGGAAAGAGTTAAAACAAATAAAAAGCTAATCGCCACCGCGCCAACCACTGGTGCATGACCAAACTCGTGAATACTGACATAAACCCAACTAGTCCCAACACCAAAAGCGCCATATGACCAATATAAACCGATGGAAAAAAGTGACAGTTTTTTGCTGTTAGCGGACTCTTTATTTTCGGCCACCCTGGCAACGATTTCATTGACCAATAAAATAATTGAAACAAGGGTGAAAGGCCAAATATCAAAAGGAGAAAATCCGAGCGGGTAAATACCGCCGATCAAAATCAATAAAATACGTTGCGCAATAAGAGATTGTAGTTTTGAAATATTCAGGATTGATAACATAAGGGGTATTTGTCTTTGAATAAAGATGGAAGACGAACTGGGGAGAAATTAATTCTTTTTTCTCCCTCGCTCCGTATTTCGTAGTGAGATTTATTATCTTTTACTTGTTATTGTTTAAACACCCGAATCAATTTAATCCGCCGGGTATCGGCATTAATAATTTCAAACCTGAAATCACTGATCTCGATTGATTCGTCTTTTGCTGGAACATGGCCAAATGCCTGCATCAAAATCCCACCAATGGTATCAAATTCATCCTCGTCTAACGTCGATGAAAAATATTCATTGAATTCTTCAATTTCGGTTTGCCCTTTCACCACAAACTCACTGTCAGACATCGCCTGGATGGTTTCTTCTTCACCATCAATATCAAACTCATCTTCTATCTCGCCGACAATCTGCTCTAATACATCTTCGATGGTCACCAACCCGGCGACGCTGCCATATTCGTCCACCACCATTGCCATATGATTGCGGTTAGTTCTAAATTCTTTCAACAGGATATCCAGCCGTTTACTCTCCGGAATGATCACCGCTGGACGCAGAAAATCTTTGATATTAAATTTAATTTTCTGACCCAGTGTATTTTGCGCAGTAAAATGAAGGAGATCTTTGGCCAATACGATCCCTTCAATATCGTCGCGGTTATCGCCAATCACAGGAAACCGAGAATGACCGGATTCGACGATGCTGGCCAGCATCTCTTCAAATCCCATTTCATCATTAACGACTACCATTTGAGGCCTGGCAATCATAATATCCCGCACTTGTAACTCAGAGATATGCATCACTCCAACCATCATGGACAAAAGTTCAGGATTGATCAGGGTATTCTCTTCGGCACTTTTTAGCACTTCGATCAGATCATCACGATCTTGTGGGGTATCTTGAAAAAGATGGGTTAGTTTATCGAACCAGCTTTTTTTCTCAGTGTCAGCATTGTTCTTACTTAGACTTATCGAGGGAGGTTTGTCGTCACTCATGGACTTTTAGGACTCTTTTAACTAGAAACTCGATCAGTTTAGCAAAAGTGCGACGTAAGAGCTAAGAATATTGTCATTTCAAAATTAAGTTCAAACCGAATGCGGATGACAACGATTCTGTCAGTAAGCGAAAAGTCTTTGATAGTTTCCTGCACAAACCTGTCTTGCACGATAAACGGATTGAATTTGTAAGCAAGCTTCTCGATTAAAGCCGACTCCCCTGAATATGATCCGTTGGTGAAATTTGTCTGTTTTTATACAAAAATCATCTATAGGCGGATTTCAGCTTAAACTTTTGTTACAATCTTTAGCCTGAATACTATTATCCAGAGCCGTCTCTCTGTGCAAAATGAAATCAGCAGCACTATTCAAGCCCCATTAGTTGAGACTTCTCATCCCATTATCAATAATGTCTACAGCAAGGCTGAAGAGTTTGCTAACTCAACCAGTCATGGGATTGGGGTTGTTTTTGGCATCATTGGGTTGGTGATGATGCTGGCGCTCGCTGGCAGTGAAACCACCAAGATCGCCAGCGCGCTCATTTATGGAATAAGTATTATTCTGCTATTTTCCACTTCTACCATTTATCATTCGGTCACTCACCATTCCACCAGAGCCCTGATGAAAACCCTGGATCACTGCGCAATCTATTTATTGATCGCCGGGACTTACACGCCCTTTATGCTAATCAGTTTAGAAAATAGCGGCGGTAATTATTATCTAAGCGCAATCTGGACAATTGCTTTACTTGGGGTATTATTCAAAATTTTTCTTGGTCATCGCTATCCTAAAACCAGTCTGACCTCTTATCTGGCCATGGGCTGGTTTATTTTGATTGCCGGTAAAGAGATGCTAGCAAATGTTCCCACTGAGGGATTGACCTTACTGGCGGCTGGCGGTATTTGTTATACGGTGGGAGCGATTTTTTATGCCTGGAAAAAATTGGTTTTTAATCATGCGATCTGGCATTTGTTTGTATTAGGCGGAGCTGTTTTTCATTTCTTTTCAATCTATTGGTATGTTTTGCCTGTGCCTGTGAGAATGTAGATGCTAGTTTCTTATCGCTTCTAATTTCTCCGCGCACTTTGTGCAGCGATCTGTGGCTTTAAGCAGTTTAAGCCTCTCAATATCAATCGTTTCGCCGCACTCATCACATTCAAAATAAATACCGCGTTCAATCCGCTGTAACGCTCTCTTGATTTTTTGAATTTCATCCAATGAAGCATTACCTAGTGCCTCAAGAACTTCCTCATTTTCACGTTCCACCGCTTGTTCTGCCCAGTCGGCAGATAACGGCTGATTTTTATGACTAACATCATCGTTTATCGCGGTGACTCTTGATTCAAGTTGAAACTGCCGCTGTTGGAGCTGCTTTTTTATCTTAGTTAACTCAGGCACAATATATCTCACTTGGTGAATAGCTTTGTTATTAACAGGATATCACTCAATATTCTGGTGAACTTGACCTATATCAATTATCTCAAATTAACCCTGTTGATGACTTTGGGGTGAAATTGCCCCATCTTGACTTTCTTAGAATACCATCCAATGTTTATATAACGCGTATCTATTATTATTTTATACCAAATATTGATCCATATCATTTGTCGTAACGGCCAATTAAACTATGTTTGTAAAGTAGTAATATAAGGATCCTGAGGAGAGCACAATGCCTGTAATAGTATGGTCAGAACAACTCAGCGTTGGAATTGAAAGCATCGACGAACAACACAAAGTGCTCATCGGCATGATCAACAGTTTAAATACTGCCATGGCTCAAGGTGAAGCCAACATGATGATTGGCGATATCCTGATGGGATTAGCAGCCTACACCCGCCACCATTTTTCTTATGAAGAACAATTATTTGAACAATACGAGTACCCCAACAGCGTCGGGCATAAACGCCAGCATTACGAATTGATTGAACAGATCTCGGCGTTAAAGGATCAATTTGAATCAGATTTATCGGGTTCAGTTGGCCTTGAGATCATGCAATTTCTAAAAAACTGGTTAACCAACCATATTCTGAAAACCGATAAAGCTTACTCTGAATATTTGATCGCCAAAGGCGTCAAATAAAGTCGGTTAATTCATCTAATATTTGTTCTGATTGATTTATGTAGCCGCCACCAAATAAATTGGCATGATTTAAAATATAATAAAGGCTGTAGGTTTTTTTACGCACTGAATAACCTTGTTCTATTTATAAATCCGATTATAAGCATCAAAAAATTCTCGTCCTGGATTACCAAACAACTCCAACATCGCCAAGTCCACTTCATGGTCCGCATAAATAACAGGCAGGGTCAAAAATCAGCGGCACGTCAGTTGTGGAAACGATTAGTCATGAAACCGTTCAATCGTTTGT